>JBDTVX010000328.1:0-6560 GCA_040007015.1 Ferruginibacter sp.
CAATTTGCGAAAAACTCTCTTCCTTAAACGGTTAGGTCAGGATTTCTGAATTTATCATCCGGGTGCAGGTATAACTCTGAACCTAAATTACGGAGCAACTCATCAATATTCCACTGGATGCTATGGCCGGCCAGGTGCAATAGGTTGAACAACTTTTCTTCCGCTCCCAGGTGATTCCCGATGAATATTCTTTTACCATCCAGGTCACCCTTAAAAAACGGATCCAGATTATGTGTAAAATGTATCACCAACCCCATTTCCCTTACTATCTTTTCACATAGGTGCAATGCTTTTGTAAAGTCTGTTTTCTTTTTGAACATAGAACAGGTAATGAATAATGAATAATGAATAATTAATAATTTAAAACGGAGAAATTTGGGATGAAAAATAAGGATGAAAAATTTATAATTTAGGGCTAATAATTACCATTCATGATGGCAATGCTTAAGTTAACTCTAATTCGTTGACCATCACCTATAATTCATTATTAATTATTCATTATTGAACGGTTCCTTCCATTACATCTTCAATATAAGATACGATCTCGATAAAACGGGATTCTTTCCTGATAGACTTATCACGATGATCCGGCAGATCCGGCTTGATGTGTTTGATGATGCGCCCTGGATCGGCATCCAGAATATAGATGTCATTACCCAATAACACGGCCTCCCTGGGATCGTGTGTAACCAGCACCACGGTTGGATTTAAACTGGCCAGTTCACTTTTCTGAAAAAGATCCAGCAGGAAGAATTGCATTTTTGCCCGTGTAAATCCATCCAGTGCGCCATAGGGTTCATCCAGCAATAACATACCGGGGTTCGCCACCAGGCTTCGTGCGATGGCAACACGCTGCAGTTGTCCGCCGGAGAGTTGCGGTATCCTGGCAAACTTATGTTCATGGCCTTCGAGACCAACTACTTTTATCATTTCCATTGCCTGTTCCCGTGCCTCCTTTTTCGGTGTACCTTTTAATGTAAGCGGAAGGGCAACATTTTCCAATACGGAGAACCATTCCAGGGAAGAATACTGCTGGAAAACCATCGGTATGCTTTGGTTTTCAGCTATTGGCTTACCCCCAACAAATACCTCGCCGGAAGTAGGCTTTTGAAGACCGGTCCAATAACGGAGCAGGGTAGATTTACCACAGCCGGATTTTCCCATGATGACAATAAATTGCCCCGTGTCAGGATAATCTTCCACCGCCAGATTAAAGTTGTTGAATACAACAAAATTTTTTTTCGTTTTATTGTCAAAATAAGTTTGGTGAATGCCACGCAGTTCCAGCACAGGGGTTAATGAGCCGACACCGGTTTTTGGCTGTTCGTTTATTGATTCGGGTTTCATCATTTTATTGATATTTGAATTTAAATAACAGCCGGTCAATTAACCTGAAGATCGCATCCTGGATGATTCCTATTGCAATGATTATTAAAATAACCGCATATACTTTTCCAACATTGCTCTGCCTGTCTCCCAAAAAGATAAGGCTCCCCAACCCGCCCTGGATACCGGCGAGTTCTGCAACAATAATATAGGTCCAGCTAATCCCCACCAGGATCCTTATATCATCCGACAGGCGCGAAATAACCGATCTCCACGTTACAAAGCGCACCGTTTGCCAAAAACTAGCTCCAAGGGTCTTCATCATTTGAAGATGTGTATTGTCTACTTCATCGATACGCTGCACTACCACCGGAACGAGGTAAACCCAAATGCCAAATGCCAGGAAATTAATCTTTGTTACGATCGTTAAACCACTGATCGCAATAAATATTCCCATCAGCGCTGTAATGGGCACAAATCTTAATGCATTCACCTGCTGGCTAAACATCTTCCGCACCAGGGGTGATAGCCCGATAGCGAACCCAAAGACAAGCGCTGCAAAAATGCATTTCAAATATCCAATAACATTTATCCGCAATGAAAAAAGGATATTTGTCAATAAATTATCATCCGATTGCATTTCGATAAAGGAGCGCCAGGTTTTTTGGGGTGTTGGCATTATATGGTTGTTGATCAAACCGAAGTTTGTCACAAGGAACCAGATAGCAAGCAGTATTATCCAACCAATTAGTTGCAGTTGCCAGAGATATTTGCCATCGATTGTTTTTTTCATAATAAAAGTTTTGTGCCATTTGGCTGAAGGCATGCGCCCGGCTAATGAAGGGATGTTATTCGAGGCCCCCTGCTGTTGCTCCTGATCCGTTGGTTAGCGGAGCGGTTTACAACTACTCTGCTGTTTGCCCCCGGCCCCTAAAGGGGAGGTCTGGTACCACTCTGCTGGTTGCCCCCGGCCCCTGAAGGGGAGGTCTACAACCACCCTGCCTTTTTTGGGCTAAGCCCTAAAGGTGAGCGCTTTACCGCTTTATTTCGCCTGGGCCTAATATAATTATTTGCCACAGACCCGCTTTTAGAGAGCCGGCTCTTAAAGCAGAGTGGTACTGGACCTCCCCTTTAGGGGTCGGGGGCAACAACATACTCTTCAAATGCACCTCCCCGTTAATAAAAGTTCAATAATGGTATGCCGTATAAGAGGGCCCTGCCTGATTGCGAAGGCAGACAGGGATGCAAGTATGACCCACATTGCTTCTTAGCCTGGACCACAAAGTTTTAAATTGCTGAAAATATAGATTTAAATTTCTTTTAAAGCATTTCATCCCTCCGCTGTTTTAATGTATTGTAGCTAACACATTAGCACATCAGCACATTAATTTTGCTTCTCCCCCTTATCCCAGATAAACTGAAATTCTGTTCTCCTGTTTTTTGCTTTACAGGCATCATCCTGGTTGTCTTCACATCCCGCCACCGGTTTTTTAGATCCGTTACCAACAATGATGAATTTATTCTTATCGAACTTATGTTCATTTATAAGATAGCTTACTACTGAGGTGGCCCTGTTCATAGAAAGCTTATCATTTAACGGGGCATTGCCCACGTTATCAGTATTGCCTTCTACACGGATATACGCGCCTGCAAAGCCCTGGGCGAGTTCTTTGATTTCCCTGTCGATGAGCGCCTTATCATCCTCATCCAGCTGGGCAGAACTGGTTGGAAATTCAAGGCTTATGACCTTACTGCTTTGTGATGTTTGTGTTTTCATCTCACTTGTCGCAGGCTTAAAGGATTCCACTTTAGCCGCAACCTGGTCGCCGGTGCCGGCAAATTCCTTATCGTTCATCAGTTCCTGGATCACTGAAGGGTCGGAAACATTTCTCCAGGGCGCAGGGGATTTTGCAATGCCCACCTCTGTGTATTTAACCGCCATCCTCCCGTACATCCTGTCGCCCGTCATTCCGGTGTACGTACTGTTGAGGCCAAAGAAATTTACATTGTCACCCAAAGTTGAAAAATATACTTTGTTCGCGGATTTGGCTGCAACATCTTCGGGGAACTTAAATCCTTTTGCGAAAAGTGCATTGGCTTCCTTTTTAGCATTTGGATCATTGTTTACCCGTGCATTACCCTGCAGCCATGCTTTTACCAATTTTACGATCAGCTCGTGTTTTTGTTTGAGTACGGATTGCTTAACCAATAATCCGTCGGCAATGATCTGGCTTGCAACGGCGCTGCTTACCAGTACTTTTGCGCCTGGCTGTGAAGCAACACAGTCTTCATCGTCGGGCGCCCATACCACTGCTGCATCGCATTGGTTGGCTTTAAAAGCACTGGCTGCTTCCACGCCATCGGCAACCTGGTAGCCATCGATATCAGTCATTTTTAAACCGGAGGATTCCAATACATTTAACAGTAAGGTATGAGAAGCGGTGCCTACCGCATAAGCTACTTTTTTGTGCTTTAAATTTTCCACGGCATCGATCCCTTTACGAACAACGATGGCATCGGCTCCGTGCGATTGGTTTACCTGCATGATCTGAACAACATTGTCGGCCAGTAGTTCACTGCCTGATCCCATCTCAACAGAAAGCGCATCTGTAGTGCAATACACGAGATCCAGATCGCCGGAATGAAGGCCAGACCTTGTATCTTTCACCGCGTCCATTTGTTTTATCAGCAATTTGATACCATAGTTTTTGTAAAGTGTGCTGTTTTCATTCGGCTCCATTCCGCCGTTCATCAGCATAAGGCCCTCCACCCCTGTAAAAGTGTTGTACGCTACAACCAGGTCCGGCTTTCCGGCCTTACTGTCAACTGCCAGTTTACCATCCTTGGATATCCAGGTTTTATATGCGAAATATCCACCGACGAGTAGTACAATAAAAATGACAGCATTCCGAACCGCCTTTACGGTCTTTTGCCCTTTTTCAGTTAGTTCCATGATTTTTTATTTGTTAGGTTTTATTGAATACACTAAATAACTTATTTAAGAAGATCCTTGTTCGCAGTTAACCAGGAAGTATCCGTACCGGACTGGCCGTTATCATTGCCAGGATCATTTTCACTTTTCATGAAAGCAAATACATCCACCTTGCTGCTGTATTGTTCCAGTAACTTTTGCCCTGCATCGTCCATTATGCCATTTTCCGCTTCCATTTTCATCAGCAATGTTTCATGGTCGTGGATCATAGACATTACTTCCGATTCATTCTCGGCGATACGATTACGGGTTTCTTCCAAAGTGATGGTTTCAAATTCTGAAACACCCAATAAAGAAGAAGCGCTGTGCGCGGCTTCTCTCCATATATTGGAAGTTTGAAGCTGGTCGCGTAAACGTCCGATCGTGTTTGCCACAGATTCTGTACTGCTTTCCAGATTACTGTAGAGGCGATCAAAAAAGTTATAGCTTTTCAGCATCTTTTGCTTATCCTCCTGCATTACCTTTAATAATTTTTCATCTTCTGCTGCTTCACGGCCAAAATGCGCAATCTGGTCCTTTGCTTTATCACGTGTATGCTGGTCGAGTTTTGGATCATTTGATTGCTTCGCAAATTGAGCCGCATAATCCAGGTTTTTCTGCATGGACGCTTTTCTTTCGGCCATTTTTGTGGTATGCAGGCTGATCGCTTCCATCATTTTTTTAATGCTTGAATTAAATTTTGAAAGCACTCCCCGGCGGTTTGCAACCACCACTTCAAGCAGTCCGGGCAAATCAGTTTTTATTAAAAAACGTGTCATCTTCCTGATCGCGCTTTTCCAGCGTGCAATCAAAACATTACGCATTAAAAAGATGGTACCGATGATCCCGACCATTAAAAACAGCTTACCCAGTTCGATCCCAAAATCTATCCAGTTGTGAATGGTTTTGGTTATAAAGGGGAGTAAGAAATAGCCGACCAAAAGGAAGACGGCTACCAGTATAGCGGAGATCCCCATCCGCATCTTTTTTTCATCCGCAGTTTCCAATGTATAAACGGATGAATTTTTTATTGAATCATTCATGATGATTTTATTTTTAGATTTAAAAAGGTTATTAAATATACTTATACAGATTGAAGACTCTTTATATCCGTATCAATGGTTGATTGTATGTAATCATGCGCCGAAGAAATCAGCCGTTCGGCCTTTTCGATTTTTTCAATGCCTTCTTTGCCAAGCGACCTGTCGACATCCATTTGTGTTTTTTCCCTGTTCAACGATTCTCCGAGTTGTTGTTTCTGAATTTCCAGCTGCTGGATCTGTTGCTGTATTTTTTTGATAGTATCGTTATGTGATTCAAGTACCGTTTGCCTTTTTTGTAATTGATTATTTTTTTCAGATGAAGCGCCTTTTAAAAAATCATCATTTTTTTGTTGGATGATCTCTTTATAATGCCGGGCAGCATCTATCAGCTTTGCAGTCGAAATATCCTGCGTTTCGAAGTTCATCAATACCGCCTGCAGTACTACCTCGGGTGCCGCAACTCCTTTAGCAGCCATTTTTTGCTGTGTTTTTGTAAGCTGCTGGCGAAATTCAAAATAGTCGGGCCCGGGAAGATTTGCTTTGACCAGTTCGTCTTCAAAAAACTTAACGAATGTTGGGTCAAGCTGTTCTTTTACTGTTGTATTTTGATGCAAAGGCGTTACAAATGAAGGATCCGGTGAAGAAGTACCGGAAGAAGCTGAAGTAGCTGTTTCATTCGTAGCGGAATGCAAAGGGAAAAATGTAGGGGCAATAGTAGATGCGGGTTGCTGTGCTGCATTCGAATGATCTCCCTTTTCTTTTATTTTATCACCCGGTTCACCGGCAATAAATCCCTGCTGTTTTAAAAAGCTTTTTAATCCCATATTATTTTTTTGAAATGAACACCTTATTAATCTCTTTTCCCGGAGGGCCGGTTTTGGCAAAAAAAATCGCGAACGTAAAGATATAGTTTTTGATATAACTATGCTGTCGGTTAAGGAAAAGAGGAAGAACGGTTTGCCTGGCGCATTTTAACTATTATTCGTTTTCAGTAATTTATTTTGAAGGCACAAATCTATATGCAGGGGCGATCTTTCCAAAAAATGTTATCCCAACGGGCATTTTCTATATGCAAACGCCGTTTATTTAATTGAAAATTGAAAATTAAAAAATGAAAAATGTTCAAACTGTTACACTTTTTATTAAACAGGAATTTTAAATTTTATTATAGGATTAGGTATAACCTTCGCAAACCTAAGCTGAGAATAGATTAGCCTTCA
>JBDTVX010000329.1:0-6544 GCA_040007015.1 Ferruginibacter sp.
AGCTATGGGAGGAGGATTGGGTGGTGATGTAGACCCGGCGTTTACCAAGGCAACAATGGAAATTGATTATATCAGGGTGTATAAATAAGCTTTTACGGATCGGTTTTAATTAAATATGCCGATATACCAATTTGCTAAAGCCGCCCGGCTAAACGAGGTTGAACAGCCAAATATCATATGTGAAAATGATTACCAAACTTAATTCTCCTTAATATCATTATTAATAACGATTATATTTGTTTCCCCAGCAAATTCAACTTCATTGCCTTCCAGTAATTTTTTTATCTGCAGGTTAATAGTTTGCTTTAATGTATCAAATTCACTTAAGGGAATTGGGAGGGTAAAATATTCAGCTATAATTGTTATGCCGTTTTTGCTGATATCTTTTAAGAAAACGGAACGGAATTCCAGTTGTTCACCATTTGCAGCCAGTATTTTTTTTAGTTCGGAAATAATATTTTCAATTTTAGCCACGGGTGTTTTTACAGATAGCTCTAATTTGATCTCTGCCCGCCGTAAGGTTCTCATGCTCCAGTTATCTACAATAGAATCTACCATTTGCTTATTAGGCATTGTCACTAAAGTTTTATCACCGGTAAGTATCCTGGTACTGCGCAATCCTATTTTTTCAACTCTGCCGGTTATGTTATTCACTTTAACGGTATCTCCCGCAAAAAATGGCTTGTCGGTAAATATTATAAAAGAAGCAATTAAATTTTCCAGGCTTTCCTTTGCACCCAATGCCAGCGCGGCACCTACAAGACTTAATCCTGTGAGCAAATTACCCAGTGGCTGATTAAAGCAGGCTTTTATAATTAATAAAATGCCTATGATACCGATGATCACTTTTATAAAATCCCTTAAAAAAACAACCAGCTGGTTATCCCTTGCATCAGGAGTAAGGTTCGCCTTTTCTTCTATTACAACGGCAATAAAATCCGTTAGCTTTAACACGAGCCAGATAAAAGAAACGATGATGAAACCGGTGCCTGCTCTTGCAAGAATATCAGCGGTTGTGTGGCCATACAGTGTGTATGATAATATTCCCGGGAAGTTAAGTTTATCAATTGCAAAAACTGCAATTAAAATTACGAGGAACCATTTAAAGGGATCCACTACCAGGTTTACAAAACTTTCTTTGCTTACTGTTTTCCATATTTTTTTTACAATACGAAAAAAAAGGGAAACAAGGTACCGGGATAAATATCGCTTGAACAGCAATGTCACTATTATAATGCCACCTACTAATAACCAGGCCCTGAGGGTGTTGTCAAAATAAATTTTATCTAAAAAATCCATATTGGTGATGAGTTAATAAGTTGATAAGTTGACGGGTTGACAAGTTGATAAGTTGATAGGTTGATAATTTTTTCGCGCCTGCAACCACCTTTCAAATTATCAACCTTTCAACCCCACATTACTTTATTAAAAATTGTTGAATACCATTTTTTTGAAGCAAATACACTTTGTTGTTTGCCGCTTTTATTTGCAGGGCGTTTCTAAAAAAAGCCGGGATAGGCCATTCTAACAGTTTCAGGGAGCTGGTTTGATATTGATAAAGCAGGGTATCCCCGAAACCATACATATTTTTACCAATAATCTCCGTGTTGTTCCAGTGTAAAAAAGGGATATTGCTTTTTAATGCACCGTAATAATCAAAAGTATAAAAGCCTTTATTGGGATCGTAAAGGTATAAAAAACCATCCTGGTCGGTAATCTGTAAAGGTGATGGCACTGTATCAAATAAAGTTCTGAAATCCACCGTTTCCATCAGTACGTCTCCGTTGTCGTCTATTTTTTTTAACTTACTATCGCCCTCGTCAAATAACCAGATATTGTTATCATAAGAGGTAGTGATGGCCTTTACTTTAAAAATATTTTTTTTACCAAGGTTGATGGTATTGCGTACGTTGAGAAACCTGTCCAATACGACAATGGTAGCAAAATTTTTGTAAAACAACAGTAATTTTAACGGGTTGGTCGCATCAATGGAAAATAGTTTCCCATATTTCCGTACATTATTAAAAACGCCGGCAGAGTCGCCATTGGCATCCAGTTTCTTCAACTGGTTAGAACTGGTATTAACCAGGTAAAGGTTTTCAAGATTATCTACAGTGAAATAAGAAAAGTCGCCCGGGATGGTTTTATTTAAAATAAAGACAGTATCCTTTTGGGCATTGGTATTTAGCGCAAGGCTGATAAAAAAAAGAAAGAAAAATATTTTTATTAAGTAGGTCATTTTATAAAGTTAATACCGGCGATTTTATCATCGTGGTATATCATACTCCTGCCAGGTGATCTCATTTCTCCAGCATCGTGTAATATTTTAGTTCCATATTCACGCCATCAAATACTGCATAACTGCTATAAGTTATCCATTCACCCAGGTTAATATAGCGGCTTTTTTCACCGATTAAAATATCCAATGGCAAATGCCGGTGGCCAAATATAAAATAATCATAGAATTGATCCTGCAATACTTCTTTTGAATAGATCAGCAGCCATTCATTGTCTTCCCCTAAAAAACTTTCCGGCTTGCCACTGGTAAAAGTCCTGCTTTTCCGGGAAAAATAATTGGCAAGCCCCATGCCAATAGACGGGGGAATGATGCCAAACATCCACTGGCAAATTTTGTTGCGAAAGATCTTCTTCAAAAATTTATAACCTTTGTCGCCGGGCCCTTGCCCATCCCCATGCCCTACATAAAATTTTTTGCCGCTGAATTCAAAGGTTTTTGGCTCAAAATACACCGGGATATTTAATTCGGTTTGAAAATAATCCCTCATCCACATATCATGATTACCTACAAAAAAATGAATTTGGATGCCTGAATCAGTAAGTTCGGCCAGTTTACCAAAAATGCGGGTAAAGCCCCTTGGTACCACGGTTGAATATTCAAACCAGAAATCGAACATATCGCCAACGATAAATATTTGTTCCGCATCTTTTTTTATGCTCTCTAAAAACTGAACGATCCTTTTCTCCCTTTGCAGGCTGGATATAGCATCAGGCGCGCCAAGATGAAAATCAGACAGGAAGTATATTTTTTTAGCGGGCGTAAATTCCATTATTTAATTTGTTATCAATAGAATGCTGTATTGCTGTTTTAACGGGTCAGTAACTTTTGATACTATTTCATTCGTCTTATTTGCACTGTAATCTTTCCCTAAAGAAATTCTTTGCGTCAAAAAAAGTTTCTTCTTTTTTTAAATGGGGGCATACAATTTTTCAATTAAAGCTACGCGATTCAGTTTGCAGGATTATCAACCAAAAATAAATACACTTCTTTTGGCCCGTGCACTCCGGTTACCAATGTTTTTTCAATGTCTGCAGTCCGGCTGGGGCCGCTGGCAAAAGTTATTAGGGATGGGAAATTACCGGCGTACCTGTCTTTTAACGATTGCAATGCATCTTTTATATCATACACCAGTTGATTTGTATAGGCAACGCAGATATGAACGGGCGCATAAACGCTGGCGGTACGGCCACTTTGCTGAGCTGCACTCATTACAATGGTGCCCGTACGGGCCACCAGGTATTCGCACCCGGTGACAGCTGCATCGCATCCGGGGAGATGGTTGGTATTGCTGAATTGACGGCTCCATTTATCCTCGGAACAATAAATTTTCGTCCATTCCTTTACTGCTATTAGTTGGGTTACCTGCAACTGAAGGTCTTTATCATCGATACAAAAAGCAAACTTCCCCTGTATTTTGGCAAACTCTTCTGCAAACATCACCTCCAGCGCTTCCCCTGCTGGTTGGTAAACTGAGGCAGTACCCTCGCTTAAAGGAAAAGGCAAAGGCACCGGATTACTCAGTGCCTGCCTTATTCTTTTTAATATGTTTTCTTTTGCCGCTGATATAGCCATGGCAGATCTAAATTTTAGGAGGATTAATCAACTCCTCCGGTAAAGCGGTATCAGGTTCTCCCATAACGGTCCTTTCAGGCGATGGGGTATCAATATCCAGGGCCTTTTTTTCTTCATAAGGCCTTTTGCCGATTAGTGTTTCCACATCACTTTTAAACAGAACCTCTTTTTTCAGTAATTCTTTCGCCAATAATTCTACCTGTCGCTTCTTTTCAGAAAGTAATTTTTTGGTCCTGATATAGGCGATATCAATTAATTTGCGGACCTCCTCATCGATCATTTTGCCTGTTTCCTCGCTAAAAGGTTTTGTAAAAACGTTTTCCTGGTTAGGATCATAATAACTGATATTACCCACTTTTTCATTCATACCGTATACCGTGATCATGCTGTAAGCGATCTTTGTAATTTGCTGGAGGTCGTTACTTGCACCGGTGCTTATTTTGCCAAAGAAAATATCTTCACTTGCACGGCCACCCAGTGTCATACAAATTTGGTCCATCAGCTGATCGGTATTATAAAGATATTGCTCCTTTGGCGTGTATTGGGCATACCCCAATGCAGCGGTACCTCTTGGAACTACGGTTACTTTTAATAACGGGTATGCATGTTCTAAATACCAGCCGCAAATAGCGTGGCCGGCTTCGTGGTAAGCAATGATCTCCTTTTCTTCCGGTGAAATGATCTTGTTCTTTTTTTCAAGCCCGCCAATTACCCTGTCGATCGCATCCTGGAAATCACTCATGTCAACCGCATCTTTTCCTTTTCTTGCTGCAATTAATGCCGCTTCGTTGCACACATTGGCAATATCGGCGCCTGCAAAACCAGGTGTTTGTTCGGCAAGTTTTAAAATGTCGAGCGTGGTAGATATTTTAATAGGTTCCAGATGCACTTTAAATATCGCTTCCCTTCCCACCAAATCGGGGCGGTCGATGGAGATCTGCCTGTCGAACCTTCCCGGTCGCAGTAAGGCGGTATCTAAAACATCGGGCCTGTTGGTTGCTGCTAAAATGATGATACCCAAATCGGTGCCAAATCCGTCCATCTCTACGAGTAACTGGTTCAATGTATTTTCTCTTTCATCATTACTCATCATCATGTTCTTTCCCCGGGCCCTGCCGATCGCATCAATTTCATCTATAAAAATTATGCATGGGGCCTTTTCCCTGGCCTGCTTGAAAAGATCCCTTACACGGCTCGCTCCAACACCAACAAACATTTCAACAAAATCACTGCCACTTAAACTAAAGAAAGGAACCTGTGCCTCGCCTGCAACGGCTTTAGCCAGCAAGGTTTTACCTGTACCGGGAGGCCCGATCAGGAGAGCTCCTTTTGGTATTTTTCCACCAAGAGCGGTATATTTTTTTGGATTCTTCAGAAAATCAACAATCTCCATTACTTCTACCTTCGCTTCATCAAGGCCTGCTACATCGCCAAAATTGATATTTACCCTGGAGGCTTTATCAAATAGTGTGGCTTTTGATTTACCAATATTAAAAATCCCGCCGGGGCCTCCACTGCCACCGCCCGGACCGCCAACTTTGCGCATCATCATTACGAACAATAAACCAATTAGTAAAATGGGTAGCAAGGTTGTGATGATCTGTCCAAATAATTCACCCTCATCATCCGGCGAATCGGGTACCTGGGTAAGTGAAGGGTTCAATTTGTAAAACTCCCCCATTTGCAGGGCAAATGTTTTATCGTCTACAATACTAAAGTATAACTGGGGCTGGGGTGGAAGGATCCTGGTTGCATTATCAAACTGTTTACCTAACGTTTCCGGGTAAAACTGCCTTTTTTCAAGACTGTCTTTCTTTACAAATACCCGCACAATTTTTTTGTTGCGAATGGTTTTAATTTTTTCCACATCACCATGCTTTACCATTTCGGTAAATTTCACCTGGTCCGTTTCCACACCGGTGCTGGAAGCTCCCCGAAAAAGATTGTAACCTACAATAGCTGCAAATACAAGACCGTATACCCAGTAAATATTAAATCGGTTTTTGTTTTTCGATTGATCATCGCCGGTTGGAGGAATATTATTCGGATTTGGTTTCCTGTTAGTCTCTAATTTCTTATCTTCTGCCATAACAACTTGCTTACAATATTTATTTATGTTTTGCTACCTGGTTAATGATAGTTTTTGGTTTAATCCCTGTGCTCGGTAATCGGGGCATCGCTCCACATTTCTTCCAGCTGATAAAATTTCCTGGGTTCGGGCAGCATGATATGAACTACTACATTTACGTAATCAATTAATATCCATTGTTGTGCATGGCGGCCTTCCTGTTTATAGGGCGCTTCTTCACATTTCAACTTAACATCTTCTTCCACAAAGTCTGCAATTGCCTTTAATTGTGTGTTATTACTCGCTTCGCAAATGATGAAAAAATCCGTTACGGCTTCAGGTATTTTACGCAGATCAAGACTAACTATATTTCCACCCTTTTTCTCCTGAATGGCATTTATGATCGCCTTAAAAATTTTACTGTTTTTGGTTAGCTTTTTAATGTTACTTTTTTTACGATTGGCTAACAATGTAAGATTGTTCAAATTATAATCTGTTTAAATTAACTTTTTCATGGGCTTACCATGGTTGGTTTATGAGGCTACGGTTAATTAACTATTGTTTTTT
Source organism: Ferruginibacter sp. (assembly GCA_040007015.1). Lineage (GTDB taxonomy): Bacteria > Bacteroidota > Bacteroidia > Chitinophagales > Chitinophagaceae > Ferruginibacter. Next base: position 6,507 of record JBDTVX010000329.1, read on the forward strand.
GGTTAACAGCATGTAGCTTGCAATTGCGCAAAAGTACT
>JBDTVX010000330.1:0-6504 GCA_040007015.1 Ferruginibacter sp.
ACAGTCTTACGATCAGTTATAATTTATCAGGCTACGCGTCAAAGCAACTGCGCATGGATTTTTATTATAAAAATCATGGACAGGCAGATGCACCCGGAAATAAAGTGTGGATGCGGGGAAATGAAAACAGTGCATGGGTGCAGGCCTATGATCTTTTCGCTAACCAGGCGGCGCTGGGAGCCTGGAAACGCGGGATCATCAATATCAATGAAGTGCTGGGTAATGCTATTCCGCCGCAAACCGTTACAAATACTTTCCAGGTAAGAATCGGCGAGGAAGGGGAAACTTCCGCCAACGATGTTAACCCGGTTGTTGATATTGACGACGGCTATACGTTCGATGACCTGGTACTGAATGAAGCACTCAACGATGTTGGAATAATAAAAATTAATTCGCCTGATATCAGTGGCTGTTCATTGGGTTCGGCCAACCCGGTAAGCATCAAAATAAAAAATTATAACAACGTTGCGCTGAATAATTTGCCGGTAAGTTACCAGGTAAATGGTGGCGCTGTAATTACAGAGAATATCGCTTCCATTGCCCCCAATCAAATAATGGATTATACATTTACGCACACTGCCGATCTTTCAGCATTTATTGATTATAACATCAACGTGTGGGTGAAGTATCCGTCAGATAGTTATACAGTGAATGACAGTGTTTTAAATTTCAATGTACACAATAGCCCTGTGATCAGCAGTTATCCATACCTGCAAAATTTTGAAACCGGTAACGGTTTTTTTTACACGAAGGGTACCAACAGCTCCTGGCAGTGGGGCACACCTGCAAAAAGCATCATTCATAAAGCGGCCAGTGGCACCAGGGCCTGGGTTACCAACCTCACAGGAAATTATAATAACGATGAAACGTCTTATTTATACTCCCCTTGTTTTGACATTCATGGGTTGGCGCAACCGGTTCTTTCCTTCAGCCATATATTAATAACCGAGCTGAATTATGATCATAGCTGGGTGGAATATTCTACAAATGGCATCGTGTGGCAAAAACTCGGCAATGCAGGCAGTGGCACCAATTGGTATGATGATGCGTCATTGACTGCCTGGAGCGGGGCAAATACTGCCTGGCATGTTGCCAGTATTGATTTACCGCTATCGGCAACGAATATCCGCTTTCGGTTTGTGCTGAGCAGTGATGCAGGGGTTACCGACGAGGGCATCGGAATAGATGATATCCATGTATTTGATAAAGCTGTTATTTATACCGGATCTCCCGTAACAGGTATTACCCAGGGAGTGAGCGGCAATAATTGGGTGGATTTTTCATCAGGCGGAAGAAGAATCGCTTCTTTGAATTCCAATGGCACGAACCTGGGGGCCACTACCATACAGGTGCATCCCTATTCCGGTTCAGTGCGCAACAGCAATAACCAGTATTATGCTAACAGGGATATCGTGGTGCACGTGTCCAATCCTGCTACGGGAAATGTGGGTATGCGTTTTTATTTTACTGAGGCGGAAGCTCAAAACCTGGTCAATGCCGAAGGATGCGAGTCCTGCTTAAAACCGGCGGATCCGTATGAACTGGGGGTTACAAAATACAGTGGTAAGGCCGCGGACGAAAACGGGACATTGAATGATGACACTACGGGTTACTTTCAATTTATTTTACCGGCCAACACCATCATCGTCCCTTATGATAATGGCTACTATGCAGAATTTAGCGTAAACAGCTTTAGCGAGTTCTGGTTGAGTTCCGGAAATATTAAACCGGCTGCAAATGGCGTATGCCCAGGTGAAACCATTCTGTTTACAACCGATGCAGAAGCGAATAACTTCCAATGGCAGGAAAACAACGGTTCAGGATATGGGAATATCATTGATGGTTCCAGCTATTCCGGCACCACCACCCCTGCATTGCAATTAATTAATTTACCCACTACTTTTTCCGGATATAAATATCGCTGCTTAAAAGACGGTATTCCCGGCAATGAAAATGCGGTGCGGTTTACGAATGTATGGAATGGCAATACCAGCAATAATTGGTTCGTGGCTACCAACTGGAGTTGCGGCACGGTACCGGATCAATACACAGATGTGATCATACCAAACGGGATTACCGTTTACCCGCTTATCAATGCAAATACTGCCATAAAAAGCATCAACGTTCATCCGGGGGCAACCGTTACCGTTATCGCCGCGGCTAAACTACAAATTAATGGGAGGTGATATTATGTGATTGATACCGGCATTTGTATTTACTCGTTTCCTGTTATTTTGTATGGTTGCGGTGAATGCCGCATTTCATAAGATTAATTTTTTATTTAAATAGTTTTTATCGCTTTACATACCAACAGTAAAGCAGGCCAGCGTTATGTTAGGAATAATGCGACGCATTCAATTGTCATTGGTAAATGGTCAATTGTGAAATATTCATTTACTATTGACAATTCACATTTAGCTTAACACCGGACACTTAATAAGGATTGATTTAAAAAAGGATGATCTTCAATAAATCTTTCGGATAGTATTTTAAAAATATGGAGAACTATGGCGACATTGCAGGTAGCATAATTCTAAAACAAAGAGTTTTCAAAAGCGCTTTGCAAAAGCCCAGCCAGCCAGGAATAGGACAGTGGCAAATTATTCAAAATTTAATTATTGCTAAATTATTTTAAATGAAAATACTAATAACCGGCGGCACAGGATTTATTGGATCTTTTGTAGTGGAAGCGTTATTACAGAATAACAATGAAGTGCTGGTAATTGCCAATGGCAGGCAATTACCGGTTTACCTGGAAAAGCTCCGTAATCAAATCACTTATTACCAGGGTGATTTTGGTGAAAGTGATATTTTGGAAAAAGCATTACCAGGCTGTGATGCAGTGATTCATTTGGCATGGTCTACTGTTCCTAAACAAACCAAAGGGGCAACGGCGTATGAATTTTCAAGCAATATTCCAGGCAATATTAATTTGATTGAAAAGTGCATAGATTATAAAGTTGATAAATTTATATTTATTTCATCGGGAGGTACTGTTTACGGAATGCCAGATCAAATTCCGATTACGGAATTACATGGCCTGAATCCAATATCCAATTACGGTTTAGGTAAGTTAACCATGGAAAAATTGCTTCACCTTTACAACTACACACACAATATTAAGTATACAATTCTACGTGTTTCAAATGCATATGGCGAAAGACAAAACCTATATAAAAATCAGGGTGTAATTGGCGTATGGCTTAAAAATATTTTACAAAAAAAGAAAATTCAAATATGGGGAGATGGCTCTGTTGTGCGGGATTATGTGTATGTTAAAGACGTTGCTGCATCTGTACTAAATGCATTGGCGCAGGTAAAAGGAACATCCATTTATAATATCGGCGGAGGAAAAGGGTATTCATTAAATGATATCGTTGCAGAAATAAACACACGGCTTGGTATTTCGGTAGAAGTAGATTATAAACCTTCGAGGAATTTTGATGTACCGGTAAATATCTTAGATATCTCCAAAGCTCAGAAAGAAATTGGGTTTCAACCGACCGTTGGGTTATCCGAAGGCATTATGAGAACCTGGAAATGGATGCGGGAGGAAGCTGTTTATTAATAATGAGTAGCGATTTATTAATAACATAAACAAACAAATCTGAATGTTATTTTCCTGGCAAATATTGCAGGTTGGTGTGGGGAAATACTTTATCAAGTAACACTTTCAAACGCAGGTTGGTATTTTTTACCTGTTGGTAAAATGGAGTAGCTGAAGTATCAAATAATTTCATTTGTGCAATTATTTTTTCATAGTCCCACCGCGCAAAATAGGCTTGTATAAAAAAATGATTTATCTGCTTGTCCCATAAATCTTTTGTTGACCAGTAATGTACAATTGCAGATTTAGCATCTGCCAAACCATAGGTTTTTTGTAACGCCAGCGAGAGCGAAAATTGTTCTATAAAATATCTTGTAATTCCCCTGGCACACATATCATCACACACTGCCAGTATCAGTTCACAATCTTTTCCGTTTTTTGTATTGGGCAACCCAACTACACCGGAATTCCACATACGGTTTCCGGGTTGGATAGAAATACCTCCAAAAGATTTTCCCTGTACCTGGCGCCATAATTTTTTTTGTGACTTATTTTTTTTTTGTGAAAGTTCTCCTTCATCATCGTGCATTACTGCCAACCCATTCTTCATGCTGCTTTCCATCTCTGCCAGGTCACCAAATAAAAAAGTATCGCAATCAAGATACACCACCGGTTGGTTTGGATATAAATGACAGGCTTTTTCAATTGCCTTAATTTTTATCCGCCAAAAAAACTGGTACTCGCCTTTCCATTCCGTTAAATCATTTTCCGTTACCCTGATGATGTTAACACGAGGGTTTAAATGCTTATAAAAATCCTCATTGTCGGTAACAATATTGACAGAACTTACAAACTGCTGCTGTGTAAGAAATGAATAGATGGAGAAAGCCGTTTGCAAATGTATCTGAGTGTTGGGGCCAAAAGCCATATAGAGTAGATGCATAAATTATATTTTAATAGCCAAGGCTGTTAATGTGTATTTAAAACCCGAAAAATGGCATCATAATAGTTTGCAAAATTAATTTAAAAATATTATCCCGTTTAGAAGTCGATTATGGAATAGATTTTATTCAAACATGCCCCCATCCACTAAAGGGGTGTTTTGAAGTGCCTGATTATTTTTTGTTGTATCCATTTATGAGCCAATCAATTGCCAGCACATTTACCCATTTTATTATTTCTGAAATCTTTCTTAGCTAATAAAAGATAGTGTATCAGTTTCAAAACATTTCTTCCATAAAAAAAATTCGTAGTAATAGTAGATTGCGCAATTTTATTAAGTTTTTGCATATCCACCAGGTTGATATTTTTATATTTTTTCTGCAGGTAAAGATTGTTTCTATAAATATAATAACATCGTAAGGGCGCGTGCAATTTTTTTACTTTTTTTACTAAAAATAATGTTTTTATAGAAGCCCTCTTTACCAAAGTCCCAAGCTGATGCGACAATTGAATATGGGGAAATTGAATCATTTTATAACCTGCAAGAAGTGATCTGATAGCATACTCATGATCTACACCATCAATAAATAAATTCTCGTCAAAAAGCCCGATCTTTTTAAATTTAGACAGGTTTAATAAAGTACCGGAAGTAATCAATTCATTTGTAAATACAGGATTGCAACCTGCTATAGCAGGCTGAAAATCCTGCTCAAAATTAACTCCAAACATTACTACCGGTTCTGAGTTTTTGTATTGATTAAAACAGGATAAATAGTTATCGATCATTAAAGGAGTAAAGCTGGAGTCCTGGTCCATCATTAATAACCACTCATAACCTTGCGCTACGGCCATTTGGGCGGCAGTATTAAGCCTTGCGGCGATACCCTCATTTTTACCATCATGAAAATACAAGAGGCCTGGTTTCAACAATAACATTTCTTTTATAATACTTACCTGTTCTGTATTGTCAAATACATAAACCTTTTCCACCTGGTTGCAATAGGTATCAATATTGGCGACTGTTTCTACACCCGGGTGATAAAGAATAACAACTGCTGCAATATTCATGAATGGTTTATTTTCATGCCAAAGAAGTTTAAATTAAATACAATATTTTTTATTGGGCTTAAGAACTGCCTGCAAATGAATTGAAAGATTATTACCAAAACTGAGATAAAGTAAATTCATGATTTATCTTCAAATAACCCAAGGGTTAAATGACCTGCTTTTAATTGATGATGATATATAAATAAATTGTGCAGCCGTTCTGCCAAAAAGCCAAAAACCCTGGATTGATAGCCCTCTTTATGCATATTGATACGATGTTGCACTTCATCCAGAACAGTAAATAAAAAATGCAGATAATCATCCCACACCCTCCATCGGGCAATCATCATATTGTTATAAGACATTACTTTCAACTGGCCGTAACTATCAATGCTTTTGGCAAAACCTGGGAATTTTTCTATCACTACATTCATGGTGGCGTCGTAATCTTCTTTTACATGCGCCTTTGTGTACGCATCTTTTATGTTGTATACAATGCCTTTTTCCTTCATGGCCCAGGTGGGCCTTTGCACAATAACATCATTGTGCAATAACAACCGCTGCATGGTATTGTATAAGGCCGGGGTAAGTATGCCGTCCAGTATTCTTTGAGAGGTCCGGTAATAATAACGGCTTCTTTTTTTATAGAAAAGCTTGTATTTGTCTTCAATAAAATAGCGACGGTAGTGGCACAGGCCCCATGCATCCGACCTGGTTCTATCCGCATTTTTCATTATCCAATACGCTACTGTCAACTCGCTGTAAACAGGGTTTTGGTGCGAAATATTATCACCGGTATCGTCGCCATGCATGATCAGTTTATGGGGTGCAATGGCAGCCCCGGCCTGAACAGGAGTAATATAGCCCACTTTGGGTAACAATGGAAAGGCCTGGTAATAAGCGCTAAATAATTGTATTGACGGCAGCATCATAATCGGCTAAATTAATTTAAAAAAAAATTCCGGAAG
>JBDTVX010000331.1:0-6475 GCA_040007015.1 Ferruginibacter sp.
AATTTATATAGTGTTCTTCCAGGTATTCAAAAAAGAACTGGCTGGGAACCTGTATGGTTAAAATCTTTTCTGCCAAAGCAACAGGCTTAATAGGTTCGAACCACGTTTTATAATGCTGCCATTCAACTATGTCTTTGATTATCTCTAAACAGTTAGCCCATACCTTATCAAAAACTTTATCCATTATTCCTTAGGCAATTTATAAATTGAGTTAATATATTCTCTGAATTATAGCAATTCTTCATTCAATTTCAGTCAAAACATTTTTGAGGAAGACAGCGAATATCAAAATAATTTGTTGAAAAAAAAATTTTTTATTCTATTGTTTTTTTACCCGCAATTACAGTATTGAATTTTACTGAAATTTTATTTTTATTTTTACAAAAATAAAAAAAGGATATGTCCCGTAAAACGCCCACCCTGCCTGTCTTACTCATCTAACATCATTCGGATTATTGTCTTTCAATGCAGGGTCACCAAAAAAAATTCCGAATGAGTTCACAAATTATTTAATACATCTCCAATAAAAATCCATCAGTTTATTGCGAATATTTTTCAGTATATCCAATCCTCTTCCTTGCTGTCAATTTAATTCTGTAGCCAGGGTATATAAACCGACCAACGCTTAATAACCGTGCCATTAATTATAATGCTGGTTAGTTTCCTTTTTCCGATAAGAAAAATCCGTTATATGGCCATTTTACCCAGCCACGCTTTTAAATCAACATATCGCCCTAACATTCCACCAGTAACGTTTTCTTAAAGGATAATATTATCGAAAGCCATTATTTCGAAAATCTTACCGCTGGCTATACTTTCTGCTCCATTGCATTCGGGCCAGATTCCGCCGAAGGTAATCAACCCGGCTTTAACTTTTGCCGGGTATTTTTTGCTGCGATTGGTTTGGGGCCGGGTAACAAATTTCCCCCTATCCCATCCCGCCTCTTTTTTTTGGTTCTGGTCCCACCGGCGCAATCACTTCATTTATATTTCTATCTATTCTGTTGGCGCGAGGTTTCAACAACCAATTAATATTCTTATATATTATTTGTTTCCCGAAAATCCGGTAATCCCCTTGAACTATAGACGAACGCTGACAAAAAATTTTACAATCTGAAAGAAAAAAAGATTGAAAGTAATTGCATATAGGATTCAGGCATGAAAATCATTGTGGTTTGAGTGAAGTAAGATAGACATTTTTTTTAAACCAAACCCAAAAGAACGGGTAAATATTTTTATCGGCAAATAAGTTTACTTTCGCAATATAAAATTTAAAAAATGAGTTACGAATTAACCGGCAAATTAGTTGCCAAATATGACACGGTACAGAAAACAGCCACCTTTAAAATAAGGGAATTTGCAGTGGAGAAAACGGATGATATCGGCGGAAGAACAATTTCCAATTATGTAAAGTTTCAGTGCGTGCAGGATAAGACATCCATTATTGATAAAGTAAATATTGGTGATGAAATAAAAGTGTACTTCAATGTTAAAGGTAGCAAATGGGAAAAAGACGGCAAAGTAAATTATATAACAAATTTAGATGCCTGGAGAATAGAACAAATATTGCAACCGGGAGTTGATAAATCCGGAACGGATAATGAATACATGGAACCATTGGATACATTTTCGTCCACATCGCCTGATGCAATTGACGATTTGCCATTTTAACCCAAGGCCACAAACGGCAATACGAACAGGATTATAACGAAGCATTTTTAATTTTTCTTTTTTTGCCACGGATGTTCACTAATTTTTTTTGGAAACTGTCTTTCTTATTCGTGCTGATTCGTGCATTCGTGGCGATTAAAAATCCCATGGTAATCCGATGACTATATCTATCGGATGCTGAACCCATTTATAAACGGCTTCCAAGTTATCCCGGGGCATGCAACAAAAAATTTCTTTAAAACTACTTCCATTCGAAGCGGCCGATGAAGCCACTGTTAAAAATGCAATTGCCAAAGCTACCGGCAAAAAGGAAAGCAGTATTTCCGGTTTTATTATTCATAAAAAATCAATTGACGCCCGTGGCAAAACCATCTGGATGAATATTACGCTAAATGCTTTTATTGACGAGCCCTTTCAACAAAGAACGATAACCGCATTTAATTTTAAAAATGTACGCAATGCGTCAAAAAGGGTGATCATCATTGGTGCAGGCCCGGCTGGATTATTTGCGGCCCTGCAATTGCTGGAGCTTGGTATCAAACCCATCATTTTAGAAAGGGGAAAAGATGTACGGGCAAGACGAAGGGATCTGGCAACACTGAATAAAGAAGGCAAGGTAAACCCGGATAGTAATTATTGTTTTGGAGAGGGAGGCGCCGGTACATACAGTGACGGCAAGCTTTATACCCGAAGTAACAAGCGGGGAGATATTGACAGGATATTAAACCTGTTTGTACATTTTGGCGCAGAGGAAAAAATTTTGTACGAGGCCCATCCGCATATCGGCACCAATAAGTTACCGCATATTATTACGGCCATGAGGGCTCAGTTAACGGACAGTGGCGCTGATTTTATTTTTGAAAAAAAAGTTACTGACCTGGTGATGGGCGCAGGTGAAATTACCGGGGTGGTCACTTCGGATGGCGATGAGTTTAAAGGTGATGCCGTTATACTGGCAACGGGCCATTCTGCCAGAGATATCTTTGAATTATTACACAACAAAAAAATATTGATCGAAGCCAAGCCATTTGCATTGGGTGTAAGAGTTGAGCATCCGCAAGGCATGATCGATCAGCTGCAATACCATTGCCCTGCCAGGGGTGAATTTTTGCCTCCCGCCTCCTATAGCCTTGTGCAACAGGTAAACGGGCGTGGAGTATTTTCATTTTGTATGTGCCCGGGCGGCATTATTGCACCCGCGGCAACGTCTCCCGGCGAGTTGGTTGTAAATGGCTGGAGCCCTTCAAAAAGAAACAATCCATTTGCAAACAGCGGAATGGTAGTGCAGGTAGAATTAGCCGATGCTGCAAGAGAAAGAGGTAAAAAAATAAACAAAACACCTCTTTCAAGGGATGAACCGCTCCAGTTAATGTGGTTTCAGCAAATGGTGGAGCAGCATTGCTTTAAAGCTGGTGGCGGCGATTTTAAAGCGCCTGCGCAACGCATGGTAGATTTTTCCAATGGCAGGGTATCCGCTACCCTGCCAGCCTGTTCGTACCAGCCCGGGATCGTATCGGCTCAACTGAGACAGGTGCTTCCGGATTTTGTGTACGCATCGCTCGCAAAGGGCTTTATTGAGTTCGGGAAAAAGATGAAAGGCTATTTTAGCAATGATGCAATTGTAGTTGCTACAGAGAGCCGCACTTCATCACCTGTTCGCATACTGCGGGATGATCTGACTTTAGCACATCCCCAATTTAAAAACCTGTATCCCTGTGGCGAGGGAGCAGGGTACGCCGGGGGCATTGTGAGTGCAGCGATGGACGGGGAACGAATTGCAAGAAAGATAGCCATTGTGCTAATTTGATAATGTGCTAAGATGCAAATGAAACCCCACTCAATTAGTGTGTCCTGATTCGATGAATTTTCACATTGAGTAATTTTCACGTTGTCAAATTATTTTCAAATTGAGTAATTTTCGCATTTGCTAATTATATTACATCTAAATTGGTAACCGATGAATATTTTAGAACTGCACAACCTGAAAAAATATTTTGCTGCGCAAAAGGCGGTGGACGATATCAGCTTTAATATTGAGCAGGGCAGCATTTTTGGTTTGCTTGGTCCAAATGGAGCCGGAAAAACAACTTTGCTGCGTATGATCACCGGGATATTTTATCCGGACAGCGGCCATATAATTTTTAATGGAAAAAAATACGACCCGGTCAACGATGTCGGGTACATTGGTTACATGCCGGAAGAAAGGGGGCTGTACAAAAAAATGAAGATCGGCGAACAGGCGCTTTACCTGGCGCAGTTAAAGGGGTTAAGCAAAGCCGATGCAACACAGAAAATAAAAGAATGGTTTGTGAAGTTTGAAATGCAAAGCTGGTGGAATAAAAAAGTAGAGGACCTGAGTAAGGGCATGAGCCAGAAATTACAATTTGTTACAACCGTTTTGCATGAACCCAAATTAATTATTCTCGATGAACCATTCAGCGGATTAGACCCTGTAAATGCCAATTTGATAAAAGATGAAATTTTTAACCTGTCCAAAAAAGGCAGCACGATTATCTTTAGCACTCACCGGATGGAGCAGGTGGAAGAAATTTGCGACCATATTGTATTGGTAAATAAAGGGGAAAAAATTTTGGACGGTACTGTAAAAGATATCAAAAATAAATTTAAAGAAAATATATACCAGGTGGGTGCAGCAACCGGCGCCGAAAATTTAATGACCTATATTTTTGAAGTGATCAGGCACCAGCCCGCGCAATTGTTAATAAAGCTCCGGCACGAAAGTACTACCAATGATGTGTTGAAATTTTTTATTAACCAGGATATCGCCGTCAATTCTTTCAACGAAGTGTTGCCATCGATCAACGATATCTTCATTAAACTGGTAGAAGGTACGCCTGGAGCAAGGCAATTTCAGCCGGTGAGTTGAGGGGGAGATGTAAATAGAGTAAATGGGGTGCATTGGCAAATATAATGTTGTGATCAATTCTATTAAGATATCACGAACAGTTTGTATTTGCCGACACAGCGTTTTGGACGAAGAACCATAGTCAATAAATGTTTTTATGCTAATTGTACAATGTAATTTATATGAATAAGATCTGGCTCATTTTTAAGAGAGAATACATAACAAGGGTACGTAATAAAACATTTTTACTATCCACATTCTTATTACCCATCGTAATGATCCTGTTTATTTTTGGCAGTGCATATTTTGCCATGTCATCGAAAGGGAGCATGAAAAAAATTGCAGTGGTAAATGCTCCCCGCATGTTTAAAACAAATTTAAAAAGCGATTCTGCCCGCATGATTTTTGATTTTACAAGCCATGTGGACAGCACAAATTTCGACAGCAGGGGATATGATGCGGTACTAAATCTTAATAACGATTCCGTTACGAAGAAATTCACGATCCATTCAAAAAAACAATTGGGCATTGATGGAAACCAGATAATAGAAAACAGCCTGGACAGGGCATTTGAAAATAACCAGTTACAAAAAAACGGCATTCACAAAGCAACGCTGGACAGCATCAGTAAAGAATCGAAAGATGCTTATACTATTGAAAACAGGGTTACGTCGGAAAAAGGAAAATCCGAACAGGTGAATGCGGCGGTAAATTATGGCGTAGGATTTGGAAGTGGAATACTCATTTATATAACCATGTTTATTTTTGGCGCAATGGTGATGCGGGGAGTCATGGAAGAAAAAACAAACCGTATCGCAGAAGTGATGGTGAGTAGCGTAAAGCCCTTTCAGCTGATGATGGGTAAGATCCTTGGAATCGCCGCGGTAGGACTGACACAGCTTCTTTTATGGGTTGTTTTGATCATGATATTATCAACCGCGGCCGCGGCAATTCTATCCCAAGAAATGATCATCCAGGCAGGCGAAGCTGGTAATTCGATGCCCGGCGGAATGGGAAGCAATAGTGCAACTGCAATGGCTATGTCGGGCTTCCTGAAAAATATGGGCGGTGTAAACTGGCTGATGATCATCAGTTGTTTTATATTTTATTTTTTAGGCGGTTATCTTTTTTATGCTTCCCTGTTCGCGGCTATTGGAAGCGTGATCAATGAAGATCCCCAGGAAGCGCAATCGCTGATGCTGCCTATTACAATGCCGATCATTTTTGCATTTATCATTATGACAAGCAATTTAAATACGCCAGACAGTAAAATAATGGTGTGGGCAAGTATGATCCCTTTTACATCGCCGATCGTGATGATGGGAAGGATCCCGAGCGGCGTACCTCCATGGCAACTGGCGGTATCTATGATACTTTTAATTGCGGGATTTCTATTTACCACCTGGATGGCCGGCAAGATCTATCGAACCGGTATATTGATGTATGGTAAAAAAGCCACCTGGAAAGAAATGTTTAAATGGGCATTTCGCAGATCATGAAGATAATTTGCTAATCTGCTAATGAAACTACAGCGGGATTTCTACCAATTTTTTCATGGCCAGGTATAATGTTTAGCATACCGGGGTAGATTGTTAATATATTATAGGCAGTTGGTTGCAGCATCCGTTGGATTTATAGCGGTCTGACCTTCGGTGCCGACCGCTATAAATTCAACGGATGCTGCAGCGCAGCTTCAAAATCAAGCCATAGCTCCTTTAGAATATCCGCTGCCGGCTGAACCGATCCGATTAACGCAGAAACCTGTCCTATTTCCAATTCGCCCCCGTCCAGATCTCCTTCAAACATCCCTTTCTTAGCTCGAGCGCGGCCCAGGATTTCTTTCAGCTCTTCTTTAGAAGCACAACGTAGTTCTGCGGCTTCTATTTCGGAATAAAACTGATTTCGGATCATACGAACCGGTGTCAGTTTTTTCAGGGT
>JBDTVX010000332.1:0-6463 GCA_040007015.1 Ferruginibacter sp.
GGAAGAATTTTTTGTCTTTAAATAAATGTTCCATTATTTCATTGTGCATGTTCTTCCTGAGATCGACCATGGTGAAAAAGCACATCATTTTACTGCTGTCCAGATCCTTTTCCTTAAAGTAATCTTTTACCATATTATAGGTACGGATAGATAAGGTGGTGGGGATGATGGGCATTAATACCACATCGGATGCATTAAAAATATTTTCACTCAATGCACTAAACCCAGGAGGGCAGTCAATGAAAATAAAATCATATTCATTTTCAAATTGCTTCAATATACTTCTTAGCCTGTTTTTATTCCCCCTCATTTCCTCCAGCATAATATCGAAACTTTTGGAAGATGCGTCGGCGGGTATGATCTCGAGGCCTTGATAGTTGGTATCCATGATCGCAGCTTCCAGGTTGGCATCCTTGCTGAGTAATTTCTTGATGCCCTGGGCATCCTTAGGTTTTATCTTATAGTAAAACGTGGTGGAGCCCTGGGGGTCGATATCCCATAACAGGGTTTTATACCCATCTTTTGCGGCTAAATAAGCAAAATTTACACAACTGGCCGTTTTGCCAACGCCGCCTTTCAGATTATAAAGAGCTACTGTTATCATAAAATTTGTTTTTTAGGTGATGGAAATGAAAGATAGTAAATTATTTAAAAAACTAAAACTGTTCTTTTCTGATTTGGAATTTATTTCCCCTGGGCGCAGTAATTGCGCCTGGTTTTGTTTATTGTTTATTGAAAAATATATAAAGCTGATGTTGTCCTTTTGTAAAACACCCCGTTTTATATTTGCTACAGGATTGGATTCACAAAAAAGATTTCCCGCTGGCAACGGGTTTATAAAATGAGCCAAATCTAAATGGATGAACCCGGTACAGTTGATAAATAACAGATGCAATGAAAATTGAAATAATAAGAGGAGATATTACCACTATCAAAGCTGACGCGATTGTAAATGCAGCTAATTCTTCCTTGTTGGGTGGGGGAGGTGTTGATGGCGCCATACACCGGAAAGGTGGGAATGCTATACTTGAAGCATGCAAAGCCATCAGGAATAAGCAGGGAGGTTGTAAAACGGGCGAAGCAGTAATTACCACGGCAGGTAATTTGCCTGCAACTTACGTCATCCATACTGTAGGCCCCGTATGGCAGGGTGGGAATAATCTTGAAGAAGAATTGCTGAAAAGCTGTTATGTTAATTCGCTAAAACTTGCAGATAAAAAGCAAATTACCACTATTGCTTTTCCAAATATCAGCACGGGGATCTATGGGTACCCCAAAAAGCTGGCTGTAGAAATTGCTGCTAAAGCTGTGATTAATTTTTTAGGCGACAACCCTGTCCCGGGTATTAAGGTAATTAGCTTTATTTGTTTTGATGAGGAAAATTATCAGCTATACCTTGATAAATTTTCTTCGGCAAATTGGCAGCAGGAACAGATCGCGACCTGATGCTATTCCTGGATATTGAACGTTGAGCATTGAACATTATATTTTCAGAAGTTTAAATATTGGAGGTTCAATGCTCAACTTTCAAAATTCAATAAGTGCGGCTTGGTGCTGCAATTTTCCATTTTCAAAATTGACAGGCATATGAACAGAACATTTGTAATTGGAGATATACACGGGGCCTTTAAGGCTTTGCAACAAATTATGGAAAGGGCGGCAGTACAGGAAAATGACCGGCTTATATTTTTAGGCGATTTTGTTGATGGCTGGAGCCAGTCGTTTGAAGTAATTCAATACCTGGCCGACCTGGAGAAAAAAATGAAATGCATTTTCATAAAAGGAAATCATGATCTGTGGTGCCAGCAGTGGCTTGAAACAAATATCCACAATGAACCCTGGCTATTCAGCGGAGGAAGGGCTACATTTAAAAGTTACCGGAATCAAAGTGAGGCAGATAAATTAAATCATCTGCATTTTTTCCAGCGAATGCAAAATTATTATATTGATGACGACAACCGGTTGTTTATTCATGCCGGCTTTTCATCGCAACATGGGCCTTATAAAGAACACTACAGCAGTAATTACAGTTGGGATCGCACACTCTGGGAAATGGCTTTGAGCATGGATAAAAGAATAAAAAAAAATTCTGTCTTATATCCCAAAAGATTAAAATTGTTTTGTGAGATATTTATCGGCCACACCCCTACCTTACATTACGACAGTTTTGAACCCATGAACGCAGTTAACGTATGGAATGTAGATACAGGCGCGGCGTTTAATGGAAGGCTTTCCATCATGGAAGTTCACAGCAAACAGTTCTGGCAAAGTGATGCAGTACAAAATTTATATCCCGATGAAGCCGGCAGAAACAGGAATTAAATGCATAATCATTACAATTGCGCATACTGATCCTCCTTGCGGTAATTTTCGGTATTCATTAACTACGCCTTCTTTTTTTATTCTATTTTAGCAGGAAGGTTGGTTATAATAAAATGTTTGTTCATTTTATCGCAAAATTTACTCAGCTTTTGATTTATTTTAATTATTTTTAGGTCTGTAAAATCTTAATATCAAACCATGAAAATATTCTACCTCATTTTCGTTATTTCATTTTACTGCACTTCTATTAAATCTCAAACTGTTATCGTTTCAGGCCAATGTATGACCGGGGCCATCGTGCTAAATCCCAATGGCACCATGGATGGGAAGCCAGCCTACAGCGGTACCGGAACTGTGGAAGGAATTCCCGGAATACAGGTAAATGTATATTGGCTGGCATCAGATAATTTATGGGTGCTTGATTTTGACGGGCAGCCTTATTTTCAAAACCCATGCACCGCTAACCTGCCATCGTCTACCGGAGTGCCCGGTTGCCCCTGGAGCCCGGTAGAAGGACAAACTTGTACCGGCGCCACTCTTTTAGCTATAAATGGTTTGGGTACTTTGGCGGTAACCTTTACAAGCTTTACCGCAAAAATAGATCGCCAGCAGGTGCTTATTAACTGGAAAACAGCCATTGAGATCAATAACAAAGGTTTCGACATCCAGAGAAGCCCGGATGGCAGCTATTGGAACAGCATCGGGTTTGTAAACAGCAATTT
Source organism: Ferruginibacter sp. (assembly GCA_040007015.1). GTDB lineage: Bacteria > Bacteroidota > Bacteroidia > Chitinophagales > Chitinophagaceae > Ferruginibacter. The sequence continues at coordinate 3,045 of JBDTVX010000332.1, forward strand.
GAATCCGGCTGCAGAAAAAAGTTACCAGTTCAGCGACCTGAAACCTCTTCCCGGGAAAAGCTTTTACAGGCTTCGCCAGGTGGACCTGAATGATAAATATCTATATTCTAAAGTGGTTTCTGTCAACTTCTTAAAATCAGGCTTTTATTCTTTATCCGGAAATCCGGGTAATAATATTTACAAGGTAAACATAGAAGCAACCACTGAAAAAATTGAGCTTTCTGTGCTTGATGCAGGCGGAAAAACAGTGATGAAAAAAATGACCGGGTTGGGTGTTCAAATATTAGATCTCAATAAATTCCCCCCGGGAATCTATTTGCTTCGGATTATAAAAGGAACGGATATGATTACTGAAAAACTGGTTAAATTTTAGCAGAATGACAAAAAGCCATAATACCCGCAGAAATTTTTTAACCAGCATGGCTATCCTGTCCGCAGGGACAGCATTTGGTTCTACAATAAAACGTTTTGCCACTGACAATACAAGTAATGATTTACAAAAAGAATGGAGTTCATTCTGGAAGAAATCAGGAGGGCGGATTGTAGATGGCGGAGCTGATCTGAATAGCTATAACAGGCAAATCGAAACGAAGGGGCATCTATATAAATACGGAGCGGTCATTTATTTCCTGAAGGAAAATATTATCGCTCAACCTACCTGGATTTACTGGAGAAATGATCGCACAAAACCCGCTGATGTGGTAGTTAGCTTGTTTGAAAAAAATCATTTATTTAGAAAAACCACCCGGCTCAACCGCTATGAAATGGATGCTTTGTACCATCTTTCAAAGGTGTCGTGTTCTGAACAATTACTTTTAGCTTCTTTCAATAACAGTAAACCGGTTGCAGGGGCATCCACAGGAAATATTAAAACTAAAACCAGCATTAAAAAAAATTCGCAGGTACAAGACATCAGCTATCATAAAGGGCAGGTGCTTGTTTTTGAAGATAAATTAATTCATTATCACACTTAAACATTTATTTATGGAAGCATTTCTCGCCAGCATCATTATTTTTTGCGGAAATTTTGCACCCAGGGGATGGGCCCTTTGCAACGGTCAAATTCTTTCTATTGCTCAAAACACTGCTCTGTTCTCATTATTGGGCACCACATTTGGTGGAGACGGGGTATCTACTTTTGCCCTCCCGGATCTTCGTGGAAGAGTACCGGTTCATGCCGGCCAGGGGCCGGGATTATCAACATACGAACTTGGCCAGCCTGGTGGTTCAGAAAATACCAGCCTGCTGTTGAGCAATTTACCTCCACACAGCCATTCACTAAATGCAGTATCCGAGGCAGGTACTACTTCTGCACCTTCCGGGGCTTTTTTGGGCAACACCGGTGCACTGGATAAAGAATACAGGGCCTCCGGTACAGCGGTAACCATGAATCAGGGAGCAATCGGTGCAACAGGCAGCTCACAGCCTTTTAATAATCTGCAACCTTACCTGGCCGTTAATTTTATTATTGCATTACAAGGCATTTTTCCAAGCCGTAATTAATTGAGAAACCCGGTTCCTTTTTACATTGAATACTATTTTAAATCACCTGGATTGGTGGAAACAGTTAGAGCCGCAATGGCAAGAGGCATTTGGCGTGTGCGTATTAAGGCATTTAAATGAACCGGATGCTGCCGAGCTGGACATGCTTTTTAATTTGGAGGCCATACGCATGGCCGGGCCAACAGCGCCTTTTCCAAACATGCAGTTTGAGTTAACCAATCTTAGCGGGATGGTTTGCCTTTCCAGCCTAAGGATCATAATTGTTACGCATCACAAAATAGAAAGCATTGAAGCCGTAAGTAATCTGCCTTTATTAAGGTCTTTGTTTTTATTCAATAATTCAATTACCCGTTTAGCAGGTATTGAGGCACTCACCGAACTGCAACAATTGTATGTGCAATGTAACCGCATATCCTCTATAAAGCCTGTTGAGCTACTAACAAAGCTCAGGGAATTTTATATAAGCGATAATTGCATTGCTTCGCTGGAAGGATTAACGGAAAAGCATTCCGACGAATTAAATGTGTTTGTTTGCCGGCCAAATGAGCAACTGAAACAAAAGGAAATTATTAGGGTAGAAAGGGATTTGGGAATAATTTGCAGGGGATCATAGTTACGATAGCTATCGGATCGTGGCAAAGGAGTAAATTTAGACAGCCTCCATATTTTTGAATGAAACAATAGTTGACGAATCGGTAAGGTCGGCTTCGAAGAGTCTGGTAATTTCAATCAATGAGCTCCTCTCCATCCGATGAAATACAAAACTGGCTTCCCTTGAAAATGGCGGGCCATTCATTGTGCCAGTGGTTGTATGCCGGCAACAAGAGTTTTACGGAACCATTTTTTGACGATACCATTTCAGTTTGCAGAAAACTGGAGGAAAATCGTAAGCCCTATAAAATTGTTGCCGGGTTGCAGATGATGACAGAATGGTCGGCGGATATGCAGGTAATACCCCCATCCGCAATTATTTTCCATGTATCCCGTTGCGGATCTACCCTTTTATCTCAAATACTTAGTTTAGATGAAACCAATATCGTTCTTTCTGAAGTTCCTTTTTTTGATGAAGTTCTCCGGCTCCCTTTTAAAACAAAGCCCATTGAAACCATAGCAGTAAGTAATTACCTGGGAGCGGCTATTAAATGTTACAGCCGGGTAAGAACCGGGAAAGAAAGACACCTTTTTATAAAAACGGATAGCTGGCATTTACATTTTTATTCCCTGATACGTACCTTATATCCGGCCGTTCCTTTTATTCTTTTGTATAGGGATCCGGGTGAAGTAATTCTTTCACAGCAACGGCTGCGTGGCATGCATTCCGTGCCGGGCGTTATTGAACCGGGGGTGTTCGGCTTTTCAAAAGAGCAAATAAATGAACCCAACCTTGACATGCATATGGCCAATGTTCTCGCGGGCTATTTCAGAAAAATGATTGAAATAACAAAAGCCGACCCGCTTGTATTACCCATTAATTATGCAACCGGAATAAGTGGCATCATGCAAAAAATCATTGCATTCACTGGGTTAAAAGCCACGAAGCAAAGCGAAGAATTCCTGAATGAGCGAAGCCGTTTTAATGCTAAATATCCGCGGGAGTTATTTAAAGAGAAGAACAAACAATGGACAACACCAGGATACCTCCTGCCAGTATTGCAATTATACAGTCAATTAGATACCCTCGCTAACTCAGATGTTGATTGAACCAGGCGCATAGTCCTTCAGGTGAAGTATCGATGTTTCAATTGTTTCATCGCTTATATCAATGATGAGCTCAGCACCCGGGTTTTCACAAGTATCAATATTGCCGGAGAAATTGCGCAATTTTGCCGGGGAGATCATCCGGCAGCAAGAATTCCTAATAAAGCCCTTTTGCCCTCTTTCGATGGATGTGCCAAAATCACAACGAGCCCATATTC
>JBDTVX010000333.1:0-6449 GCA_040007015.1 Ferruginibacter sp.
CTACTCTGCTTTTTTAAGTACGTTCACTTTTAATATGGCATTATTCACCTCAATCTCGGTGCCCTCGTTCAAAACAGGGTAAAAAACAAGCGAATCTGCCAGAATTTCGGCGCAAATATAACCTTTATATTGATTTAAAGAAAGTTGTATTGCCGCATTTTCTAAGATCGATACATTTATCCTGTCTGTTAATTCAAAACCACTGTCTTTTCGGATATTCTGGATCTTATTGACAAATTCCCGCGCATCACCTTCTTTTTTCAAATTATCTGTAATTGTTATGTCAAGGGCAACGGTTAAGGCGCCTTTATTGGCAACCTCATAACCGCTGATCTCATCGGTAGAAACTTCAAGGTCTTCACTGGTAATGATGATCGGCTCTTCGCTTTTGGCTGCATAATCAGGATTTAACAGGTATTCACCTTCCAATACCTTATTAATTGTTGTATTATTGAATTTGCTTATTTCATCTGCCGCCCATTTCATTTTAAAGCCCAGTTTTTTGCCCAGGGTTTTAAAATTAGCCTTTGCCTTTTTTTGTATAAAATCATTTTCCGCCCCTAAAACATCCAACTCCTTAATATTAGTTTCTGTTTTAATAATTTCGGCCACCTTTTGTATCCTCCCCGCCATTTCTGCGTCCATTGCAGGGATATATACCCTTTGGAGGGGTTGACGAACTTTGATATTTACTTTTTTACGCAAGGATAATATTAAAGAAGCCGCATCCTGCGCCAACTGCATTCTTTTTTCCAGTTCAGCGTCTATAACTTCCTCATTTACAACCGGAAAGTCAGTATGGTGTACCGATTCGTTTTCAAAACGGCCTGTGACGTTGTTTAGGTTAAGATATAGCCAGTCCGCAAAAAACGGGGCAATAGGGGCCATTAGGCGGGTTAGCGTTTCAAGGCATTCGTAAAGCGTTTGATAAGCCGCGATTTTATCCTGCTCATAATCCCCTTTCCAAAACCGTCGGCGGCATAACCTCACGTACCAGTTACTCAAATGCATATCTACAAAGTCCTCGATAGCACGGCCGGCGGGTGTTGGTTCGTAATCATCGAGGTTTTGCTGTACGTATTTTATTAAAGTATTCAGCGATGATAATATCCATTGGTCAATTTCGGGTCTTTCATTTACCGGGATATATGCTTCTTTAAAGGCAAACCCATCTACATTTGCGTACAGGGCAAAAAACTGGTATGTGTTATATAATGTACCGAAGAATTTTCGCTGTACTTCTTTAATGCCTTCATTATCAAACTTTAAGCTGTCCCAGGGTGATGCATTGGTAACCAGGTACCAGCGGGTGGCGTCTGCCCCGAATGTATTGATAGTGTCGAAAGGATCTATTACATTACCTGTGCGCTTGCTCATTTTATTGCCCTTCTTATCCAATACCAGGCCATTGCTTACTACAGTTTTGTAAGCAACGCTATCAAACAATAAAACACCTAAAACATGTAAAGTATAGAACCAGCCCCTGGTTTGATCAACCCCTTCGGCGATGAAATCGGCGGGAAAAGCGCCGGTTGCACCCTTTCCATTAAGTGGCGAATTTGGTGAAGCGGCATGGTATTGCCAGAAATTTTCGGTGCTTAGGGGGCCAAATTCATTGGAACTGGTATCGGGCAATCCCCATTGCGCATAAGGCATTGACCCGCTGTCAAACCACACATCTACCAGGTCGGGCACTCTTTTCATTGGCAGTCCCTGTGCACTGACCAATATGATATCGTCTACATAGGGCTTGTGCAGATCTAAAATGCCTTCATGTAAATAATGTTTATTGGTGTCGCCACCGAGCAGTTCGCCAGCCTTCTTTATTTCGTTGTTTAATTCATCAATAGAACCGATACATTTTTCCTCGGCTCCGTCTTCAGTACGCCAGATGGGTAAGGGAGTGCCCCAGAAACGGCTCCTGCTCAGGTTCCAATCTACCATATTTTCCAGCCAGTTTCCAAAACGACCGGTACCGGTTGCTGCGGGTTTCCAGTTAATGGTTTTGTTTAGCTCAACCATTCTCTCTTTTTTAGCGGTGGTTTTTATAAACCATGCGTCTAAAGGATAATAAATGATCGGTTTATCTGTTCGCCAGCAATGGGGGTAATTGTGCTCGTATTTTTCTATTTTAAAGGCGCGGTTTTCGAGCTTTAACTTTACGCTGATGTCAACATTTACATCCACATAACCTGGCTGATCTTTATAATCTTTTACATAACGGCCACTGAATTCTCCCGTTCCTTCAACGAATTTTCCCTGTTTATCAACCAGTGTTAATATGCCCAGGTTATTTTTTTTCCCCATTTTATAGTCATCCGCGCCAAAAGCCGGGGCAGTATGTACAATACCGGTACCATCTTCGGTGGTTACAAAATCCCCGGAAATAACTTTAAAAGGCTCCGCTTCCGGGGTTATTTCCCGGATTTTTTCCAGTGTATTCGATTCAGAAGGAAGCAATTGTTCGTATTGAACGCCTTCTATTGTTGTACCTTTAAATTCAGCGAGTATTTTCCATGGTAAGTACCTAACGCCCTCTTTATAATCGTCAAAATTGCCATCCTCATTTTCAGGTTTAAAATATTTCCCCAGCAGGCCCTTTGCCAGGATTACATTAACAGGAAGATGGTTGTAAGGATTAAACGTTTTCACCAAAACGTAATCAATATTTGGCCCAACAGTCAATCCCAGGTTTGAAGGAAGCGTCCATGGAGTGGTTGTCCATGCCATTAAAAACACATCGCCCTCAACATTCTTAATTTTTAATTTTTCATTTTTAATTACCCTGAACATCGCCACCACACTGGTATCCTTAACATCTTTATATGTGCCTGGCTGGTTCAATTCGTGAGAACTAAGCCCGGTCCCTGCAGCCGGCGAATAAGGTTGAATGCTTACACTTTCATACAGGTAGCCTTTTTTATATAATTCACTCAGGATCCACCATAGGGTTTCCACATAGTTATTTTCAAAAGTTACATAGGGATTTTTCAGATCTACCCAATAGCCCATTTTGTTAGTAATATCGTCCCATTTGTCTTTAAACTTCAATACTTCTTTACGGCAGGTGGCATTGTATTCCTCAACAGATATTTTTTTACCGATATCTTCCTTGGTAATGCCCAATAATTTTTCAACCCCTAATTCGACTGGTAGTCCATGCGTATCCCAGCCTCCCTTCCGTTTTACCTGGAAGCCCCGCATGGTTTTATAACGGCAAACCAGGTCCTTTAAGGTTCTGCCGATTACATGATGAATACCAGGCATCCCATTGGCGCTTGGGGGGCCCTCGTAAAATACAAAGGGAGTTTGCCCGGCTCTCCCGCTTACACTTTTTTCAAAAGCATCCGTTGTCATCCATTTTTCCAATATCTCTTTACCAATAGCCGTTAAATTCAGTTGCTGGTATTCTTTGTATTTGACACTCATAAAATCTATCTGTATGTATATTACCTGGTTTACCTATATAAAATGTGTGCAAAGGTAGTAAAATAGCCTGTTAAAGAACATCAGGATGAGGGTCGATCTATTTTTTGAACAGCTTTGTTTCTAAGTTTTCCACATTATTTCGCTTTGGCATAGTATTGGTCTTTTTATTTTTCTTTATGATAAAATATCTTATACAAGTGTAAATTATAGTTACCGTTTAGTTCTTTTGATAAATATTAAATCTAAAATTGATTTTAACCCATTAAGGTTCTTCTATTTGAGCCAGATCATCTAAAAATATATGCAAAGCGTACAAGAAAAGTGACGAAAATCTTTGCTGGTTTAGGGTTTTATTAGGGTAAAGACGGGGGTATTCCTACTCCCGTCACTTATTTTACTTATATTAATTTTTTATATTTTTTATTCCGGTTTAAAGTCCAAATCTTTTGAATTACCATTTATGAATCGGTCCGGTTCCCTTTTAAACTATTTCCATGTCTTGAAGTACAACCAATACAAAGTCAGAAAGACCCGAAGTCCTTAGAATCTGTTTCGAGCAAAAAAGGTCTGCTGAATTTAGCAGACCTTATTTTAACCAGAATCGCTTAAAATAATAGCATAGCTTTTACATATTTGACCTTCGCCTGTTCTTCAACATCGCATTGTAACTCCTTTATAGCATACTTCTCCAAATAAAGCCTGTCGATCCGGTTATTTTGAAGCGACGCAGCTAATGCGTAGCATATCCGGTATTATACACAAGTTGTCACTTTCGCCGGATTTCCGATAAATACCGGGCCGGTTAAAAAATTATTATAGCCATTTATTTATAGAAATCTGCTGAGGCAAAGTGAAAATTTCATTGGTCTTTTGGAAAAACTAAATTCGGAAAGATGAAATATGGCACAGAAATGCAGCGTTTGTAAATGGAAAATTCATTGATACAAAACGCAGCAGCAAAATTACCTTAGCAATAGTTCGCATGGCTTTATGCCAGTGTGTTTTTTAAAAGCAGTACTAAAATGTGAAATAGAGGAATAGCCCAGTAAAAGGGATACTTCAGTTACACTAAGGCCTTTTTCGTATAGCAGGTATTTTGCGTGTTCCATACGCTGGCTTTGATAAAAATCAAAAATAGTGGTACCAAATAATTCCTTAAACCCTTTTTTTAAATAGCATTCATTGATGGCTACTTTACGGCTCAGCTCCTTAATGGTCAATGGCTCGCCAATATGCTTCAATAATACTTCCCTTGCTTTTGTGATCTTTTCCCTGTCATCTGCATTGGCCAAAAATTTGCAGGTAAATGTTTCTTCCTTATCTCCCAGCATACAATCCATACTGTAAAGCAGCAGGATCTGGGTTTGTGCATTTACAAAAATGTTTTCCAGCGTATCAGTATAGGTATGATTCAGGAGAGCCTCAATGGCCTTTCTTGTTTTACCACAAAGCGGCAATAGCTTTGAAAATGAAGAAACATGTGTAAAGGCCAACACTTCATCGGAAATATTGAGCTGTTTCTTTCCCTTTACAAATTGTGTAAGGTAAGAGGGCTTAAAACTAAAACTCAGCACATCAACACTTTCTACTTTTTCCACACAGGTTTTCGAGGCGTTGAATTTACAAAAATCACATTCCGTTTGTTTTTGCCGGCAATATACATTGCCAGTTATACAAAACTTTAGTTCCAGGTAATTGGCTTCGGCATTATTTTTTTCATAATGATACACCAACATGCCGGTATCTTCCACACTCCATTGAGACAGCTTTTTATAGCGTTTTATAGAATAGTGTACAGAACCGGGAACCGAGCGGTCAATATCCTGCAAAACCTCCAGCTCATTGTACATGAGCGGTTGTTTTTGAGCAATTTCCAGTATGTTGGGGGATTGATGCATTGATAAACTTCGATGCAAATGTACATTAAAAAATCAATAAAAATTGATATCGAAGCAGGATGAATATAAATGAACCTGGCTTATATGCGTTGTAAACGAAATTTATATTTCCGGCGAAACATACTCGTATTATTTATAAGCTTGCGTGTAACGATGCGACCTTGTTTGCAAACCCGGGAAATACACTATTTATGATTTGTTAAAACGAGCAGGTAAGGATAAATAAAAAAGGAAGATGAGTTTTTATACCGGTCTTGAAGAGTTGATCCCATTTCCGGTTCCATTATTTAATATACCCGGCAGCTACCTTTATTTTTTTTAAAAAAACCTGGCTGATTCCTGTGGAAATCTTTGTGGAAATTAATCCGCAAATAAGCGTCTTTTAATTGCCTTAAACCCTTGATTTTCCTTATCTTTGCACGAATATAGATTTTGATAATTTTAAAGAGAATTTGCCCACAAATATGAATACAGAAATTGAAGAAGCAGTACTCCCGGAGATTAACGGCTATGGCGCCGACAGTATACAGGTTTTAGAAGGTTTAGAAGCGGTTCGTAAGCGTCCGGCCATGTATATTGGCGATATCGGCGTTAAGGGATTGCATCACCTTGTATATGAAGTAGTGGATAATTCCATTGATGAGGCATTGGCAGGTTACTGCAAAAATATCCTTGTTACAATCAATGAAGACAATTCAATCGAGGTAGCCGATGATGGACGTGGGATACCTACCGGGATAATGACCAAAGAAAACCGGAGCGCACTTGAAGTGGTAATGACCGTTTTACATGCCGGCGGTAAATTTGATAAAGATTCCTATAAGGTATCCGGCGGGTTGCACGGCGTGGGGGTAAGTTGTGTAAATGCCCTTAGCAGTAAACTGCATGTAACAGTAAACCGGGACGGAAAATCGTTTGAGCAGGAATATTCAAAAGGGATTCCCTTATACCCGGTGAGGGAAACCGGGCCTTCTGATGAGCATGGAACGATCGTACATTTTTGGCCCGATCTGACTATTTTTTCTTCGGGCATTTATAACAGGGAAATATTAGAGGGCCGTTTAAGGGAACTGGCATTTTTGAATCGAAAATTAAGTATTGTCATAAAAGATCTCCGGGAAG
>JBDTVX010000334.1:0-6406 GCA_040007015.1 Ferruginibacter sp.
CGTGGAAACCGATCATGTAATATCAAACATTCATCACCCATCAATAACTCCTTATATACCTTCATCGCAAAAAGCGACCGGCGCCGCTGTTATCATCGCACCGGGTGGAGGGCACCGTGAACTTTGGATCACTCATGAAGGATATAATCCTGCAAAATGGTTCAGCGACCGGGGCATTGCGGCTTTTGTGCTCAAGTATCGCCTTGCTCATGATACTTTATCCACCTATACCATCGATAAGGATGAACTGGCAGATATTCAGCGCGCGATCAGGCTGGTGCGAAGCCGTGCAAAAGAATGGGACATTGATACAGCCCGTATTGGAGTGATGGGCTTTTCGGCAGGCGGAGAAGTAGCTGCACTGTCCGCCATGCATTTTGATAATGGCAATGCAACTGCAACTGATGCGGTTGATCAGCAAAGTTCACGCCCCGCTTTCCAGGCATTGATCTACCCGGGCAATTCAGAAAGGTTTGAAGTAGTCGCCAATGCCCCACCTGTATTTCTTGTCGGAGGGTTTAATGACCGTGCTGATATAGCCCAGGGAATTGCTGAAGTTTATATTAAATATAAAAAAGCAAATGTTCCCGCAGAACTTCATATTTATTCAAATGCCGGTCATGGTTTTGGTATGCGCGAAAAAAATACAGGCGCTGTAACGGGCTGGCCATCGAGGTTTGAAGAATGGATGTCGGACCGGGGATTGTTAAAAAAATAAATTCAACGTATTGAATTAGGCGCTGGTTGGCAAAAACGATAAATATATAATCATCTGAAGTATGAATTTTATTTTGATCCAATAGCTATCGGATTTAAAACCAGTAACTGCATAAGCCGCATCTTTTGGTTCGGTAACGACGAAGTCGGTATTCAAAAAATGCGAAGCTTATTTTTTGAAAGAAGCAAAGCTGCGGCGTTGCGGTTACGCAGCCCCGCCCCCGTCCGACCATGGACATCCGGGCGGAGGCTGCGGAGGCGAAAGCAATGAATTAAAAAGTGCTGAATAAAATTTAATTAAATAATTAATCCCGGATTCTTTACAATTTTAAACCTATACGATGTTAAGACGATTTTTATTAATCCTGGTTGGTGCTTCATTTATAACGGGTGCCTGTGCCCAGCAAAAAAAAATATTTAATTACGATTGGGAATTTGTTAAAGATATCGATACCGCTTTCTCTGCCGATCTGCTAATAAAGGACAGCCAGGTAAACTGGGAAAAAATTTCATTGCCGCACACTGCTAATATTGAACCCATAGAAAAAAAAATACAGCAATGGCAGGGAATTTGTTTTTACAGGAAGTTCTTTTTCATTCCCGCTTCATACAAAGGAAAACATATAGCCTTACAATTTGATGCAGCTATGCAGGAAGCAGTTGTTTACCTGAATGGGGAACAAATATTTGATCATAAAGGCGGGTACCTGCCTTTTTATATGGACGTTTCTGAAGCGGTAAAATTTGGAGCGTATAACAGCATCCTCGTAAAGCTGGATAACCGCGATAATGACCTGGTGCCGCCCGGCAAACCTTTGAAGGACCTCGATTTTAATTATTATAGTGGCATTTACAGGAATGCCTGGCTGATCGTAAAAGATAAATTATACATCTCCGACCCCGTTGCTGCCAATTCCAGGGCCGGTGGGGGTGTTTTTGTCCATTATGAAAATGTAAAAGAGAAATCTGCAACACTGGTTGTACAAACGGAAGTAAGGAATGATTTTAATGAATCCAAAAATGCCGGGATTAAAACAATATTATCAGATAAATCAGGAAAGATCATTGCACAATCCTTATCAAAAAATGAGACGGTTGAAAAGCAAGGGACTAAAATATTTACACAAAGTTTTTCCATTGCCGATCCTAAATTATGGTCGCCGGATTTTCCTTACCTATACGGGCTTTCAATTGATCTTTTGCAAAAAGGAAAAGTTATTGATAAGGCAATGCTTAAAACCGGTATAAAAACCGTTCGCTTTGAAGCAGGCGCTTTTTATTTAAATGACAAAAAAATAAAGATACGGGGCACTAACAGGCACCAGGAATATCCTTACCTGGGAAATGCCGCATCTGATAATGCGCAATGGCGCGATGCATGGAAAATTAAGGAAGCCGGTTTTAATTTTGTTCGCTCTTCACACTATCCGCAATCTCCTGCTTATTTAGATGCCTGTGATGAATTGGGCATCATGGTCATGGATGCCATACCGGGCTGGCAATTCCCCGGTAATGAAATCTTTCAGCAAAATAGTTTACAGAATGCCAGGGATATGATCAGGAGAGACAGGAACCATGCGGCTATCATATTATGGGAAGCTTCTTTAAACGAATCGGCGATGAAAAAAGATTATATGGATAAGGCCCATCAAATAGTACATGAAGAATTGCCTTTCGAAAATATATATTCTGCCGGATGGGTCGATGAAGTGTATGATGTTTTTCTTCCTGCCCGCCAGCATGCCAAAGCGCCGGATTACTGGAGGAAGTATAGTAAAAACAAACCGTTTATCATTGCCGAATATGGTGATTGGGAATACTATGCCCAGAATGGCGGATTTAATCAAACGGCTTTTAAAGACCTCAAAAAAGAGGAGAGGTCATCAAGACAATTAAGGGGCTGGGGCGAAAAACGTTTGCTACAGCAAGCCTTAAATTACCAGGAAGCACATAATGATAACCTGTATTCCCCGGCCGTGGGAGATGCCAACTGGCTGATGTTTGACTACAACCGCGGATACGCGGAGGACATAGAATCTTCGGGTATTATGGATATGGTAAGGTTGCCAAAGTTTTCATTTTATTTTTATAAAAGTCAGGTTGATCCGGTGGTGAACAGCAGCTCGCCTTTTAATAAACCTGTGTTGTATATTGCTAACTACTGGCAAAAAGGATCAGATACCACAGTAAGTATCTTTAGTAATTGTGATGAAACAGAACTCTTTTTAAATGGCAAATCGTTTGGAAAACAAAGCCCGGATAAAGACCAGTATTCAACTAATTTAAAACATGCTCCCTTTACATTTCATTTAAATAAGTTTACGCCAGGCACATTAACTGCCATTGGATATATCAACCATAAAAAGGTCATCCGGGAAATACGGAATACTCCGGGTGATGAATACGCCATTCATCTTCGTGTTGATTATAGTGGCAGGGAATTGCAGGCTGCAAAAAATGACATTGTATTTGTGTATGCTGATATAACCGATAAAAATGGAACCACCATTTACAAAGCAGCCAACAAAGTAGCATTTAAAGTAAGCGGTGATGCAACCATCGTCGGCCCTCCTGTTGTATCTGCGGAAGCAGGTATTGCAGCCATTGTTTTAAAAGCAGGCTCAAAACCAGGCCTGCTAAAAATAACCGCATCTGCGAAAGGACTTAAAAGTGCAGGGATAATGATTCATTCAAAATGAAAATGCATATATTCAAATTCCGTGTTAACAATTAACGGGTAAATTTTAAAATTAATCCTGCCGCCGTGCAACAATGGAATAGGGTGTTACCAGGCTTAACAGGTTTTAAAAACCCGTTAGGTTTTTGCAAACAACAATTAATAAAATTTAATAATTAATAAGAACAGTTATGCTTAAAAAAAATTTCCACCCTGCATCATCATTCTTCCTGCTGGCATTCTTATTTGTAGCCGGTTGTGACGTAAAAAATGAAAAAAGCAAAGAGGATTGGATATCCCTGTTTAATGGTAAAGACCTGTCGGGATGGGACATTAAAATTACCGGCCAGCCCCTAAACGATAATTATAAAAAAACATTTCGGGTGGAAGATAGCATGATCCGCGTGGTATATGATCAGTATAAAACCTTTGATGATAAATTCGGTCACCTGTATTATCGTACACCTTTCTCTTATTATATTATCCGCTACCAGTACCGGTTTACAGGTAATCAAACTCCGGGCGGGGCCGAATGGAATGTAAGAAACAGCGGTGTGATGATCCATTCCCAGTCCGCGAAATCTGTTAACATCAACCAGGATTTTCCTGTGTCTGTGGAAGTTCAGTTACTTGGAGGGCTTGACAAAGGGGAGCGGCCTACCGGTAACGTATGTACGCCCGGAACGCAGGTGTATATGAAGGGAAGTGTAAGACCCGAACATTGCGTAAATTCTACTTCCAAAACTTATAACGGCGATCAGTGGGTGAGCATGACCGTGGTTGTTCTTGGCGATTCAATCGTAAAGCATATCGTGGAAGGTGATACGGTACTCACTTACGAAAAACCGCAAATAGGAGGCGGGTTCGTAGGTGAGCAGCATAATTGGACTCAGGCAAATATTACTGATTCCACTTTTTGGATAAACAAAGCCGGAACCCTGTTAAAGGAAGGATATATTGCGCTCCAGGCCGAAAGCCATCCTGTTGATTTCCGCAGAATAGAACTACTCAATCTTGTTGGCTGTATGGACCGCAATGCTAAAAATTTCAAGGACTATTATATTAAACCGGATAACAGTCAATGCAAATATTAAGCAGGTCATCAAAACAAAAATCATCAAAAAGATCCTGACAATAAAAACAGCATTCCTGTATATTGCCCCGATAGTAGTGATCGTTGCTGCCGGATGTATGGTATCAAAGCAGGGAATATACAAAGCTAATTACCCGGTAGCAGGAAAGCCGTGGAATTTATCTTTACCCGGAAGTGCAATACTTGATATGGTATGGATAGCGCCAGGAACTTTTATCATGGGAAGCCCGGTCACAGAATCCGGCAGAAAAACGGATGAAGGCCCCCAAACAGAAGTAAAACTTACCAAAGGTTATTGGATGGGAAAAACAGAATTAACGATCGGGCAGTGGAAAGCCGTTACCGGCGAAAGCCTGCGGGATCATGTTGTTAAAATGCTGAACGATGAAACAGTACATGATTTTGGGGGGCAAAAAAAAAAGCTGCGCGAGTTTATGAATTTTAACCCCGAAGATCCGGGCAAGATCATGGCAAACGAAAATGACAGCCTGCCGATGTATTTTGTTAGCTGGGATGATGCAATGGAGTTTTGTCAAAAATTAAATTTACGGGAAACGGCAAGCGGGCAAATTCCTTCAGGGTATGAATACAGTTTGCCAACAGAAGCGCAATGGGAATATGCCTGCAGGTCAGGAACCACCACAGCAACATACGCAGGCACATTCATTACACGTGGAAAAATTGCACCGGTATTGGATAGCATCGCCTGGTATGCAGGTAACAATTCAGTTAATTACCAGGGAAAGAAACTGGGCAATTCAGGCGCTGGACCCCGAAACGCCGGTGACAAGAAACCCAATGCCTGGGGCCTGCACGATATGCCCGGAAATATCTGGGAATGGTGCCGGGATTGGTACGGCCCTTACCCGGGAGGAATGGATACAGATCCCACTGGTGCTGGTGAAGGCAAGGCCCGGGTAAATCGTGGAGGCAGTTGGGGTAGCGGTGCAAATGATTGCCGTTCGGGTAACCGTGCACGTAATCCCCAGCCCGAAAAAAGCGCCTATCGTGGCTTCCGTATTGCACTTTGTGCTGTGCAAGAGTGATAAAAATTAAGCGTTGAATATTGAGTATTGAGCATTGAATATTGAGCTATGAATATGAGCATTGAATGTAGTCCCAAAGACAATTCCAGTTTATTTGACTCCATGATGCATGTCCCGAATTTAAACCAGTAACTGTATGAGTCGAAGATCCCGAAGTATTTCAGGGCTGCATCTTTTGTTTAGGTCCCGACGAAATCGGAATTCAAAAAATGCGAAGCTTATTTTTTGAAAGAAGCAAAAGCAGTAGCGTTGCAGTTACGCAGGCCAATCAGCTGTGGAGGCGAAAGCGCTGATTTTAAGAGAACTTGAAAACTCACTGAAGGTTCTACGAACTAAACAATAATCAAAAATATTGGACATTTAATCAATACTCAATGTTCAATACTCAATGTTCAACGATGAAAAACTTTTTGGTCGGCTGCAACAGAAGCAGGTGCCCCTGCACAACTTCAATAATTTATGTTCCATATAGAGCTTTATCTTTAATTTACAATACCAATTAAATTTAAACCGCTTTATGGCATTACTGCGAAGAATTAATACAAAGGCGAAAGCCGAAATAAATACCGGCTTTGGCGCCAATACATCCGACTATGGCGGCCGTTTCGTTAATAAAGACGGCAAACCCAATATCGAAAAAAGAGGGATCAGGTTTTTTGAACGGCTAAGCTGGTACCATACCTTGCTGCAGCTTTCCCGATGGAAATTCTTATTCTTATTGCTCAGTTTTTATATCATAATAAACTTAATTTTCGCCGTCATCTATTATATGATCGGTATAGATAAGCTGGAAGGCATCAGGGCCCAAACCGCATTGGAGGAATTTGGTGAAGCGTATTTTTTTAGTGCACAAACCTTTACCACGGTGGGCTA
>JBDTVX010000335.1:0-6401 GCA_040007015.1 Ferruginibacter sp.
CTTTTAGAACGCTTATCAGTTCTCCATTACAGAGTTTTCTTGCAGACACTAATTATCAATTAATTTCTAATCCTTTATTTAATGCTATATGGATTGAAAGAATCATCAATTATCAATTATTAATTATTAATCATTATTAAGACCTGCATTATTATAATGGGGCCAACCGCGGTTGGTAAAACAGCATTGTCTATCGCAGTAGCTAAGCATTTTTCCACTCAAATAATTTCTGCGGATAGCCGCCAGTGTTTTAAAGAACTGAATGCAGGAGTAGCCAAGCCATCTCCGGCAGAATTACAAGAGGTACATCATTATTTCATCAATTCACATTCCATTCATGAAAGGGTGGATGCTGCAGTATTTGAAAAATACGCGCTGGAAAAAGTACAGGAAATATTCGCACACGGGGATATAGCGGTCATGGCGGGCGGTACCGGATTGTATATTAAAACATTCTGCAGCGGTATTGATAAAGTCCCTTTTATTTCGCCGGGCATAAGAGATAAAATTCTTGCTGATTATACGCTGAATGGATTGGAATGGTTACAGCAGGAAGTGCAAATAAACGACCCCCTATATTTCTCCCGCGGGGAAATTCAAAACCCGCACCGGCTGATACGCGCACTGGAAGTGAAGCTATCTTCCGGTAAATCCATTATTGAATTCCAGGGTCAAAAAAAAGCAGCCAGGGATTTTGAAATCATTAAGATCGGGCTGGAGTTACCAAGGGAAGAATTGTATCAGCGGATCTACGACCGGGTAGATGCAATGATAGCTCATGGATTACCAGAAGAAGTAAAAGATCTGCAATGCTATCAACACCTGAATGCCCTGCAAACAGTGGGTTACAGGGAAATCTTTGATCACCGCAACGGACTGGTTTCTTTGCCGGATGCAATAGCGGCCATAAAAATAAATACCCGGCATTATGCCAAACGCCAAATGACCTGGTTTAAAAAAGATAAAGAAGTAAAATGGTGCAACCCGGATTTTAATGCGGTGATGAATTTAATTGAAAATGAATAATGAATAATGAATAATTCCTTCAGTTCCAATAATATTAATCAATAAGAACAGTAATAAATAATTTAATGATATAGACCGGTAATTTAAAATAACTGCAATAAACAAGAGAGCATTAATTTTGAAACAATTATTAATTATTAATTATCAATTATTCATTAAAACTTAAATCCCACACTTGCAATTATATTTCCACGTTGATCATTAATGGAAGCAAATGTATTTGCCAAAGGGGCATCCAGTCGATAAGGAAAATTAATGTCCTTGTTTATGGAATATACGTAGGTAAGATCAATAAAAAAACCTTTGTTACGATAACCAAGGCCTCCGCTTAATAACGTTCTGCTGGCCTTTAGTTCACTATCCTTATATGGATTGGTGTAATATGCAAATCCTAACCTGGCCATAAGGGTATTGAACTTCATCTCGCCACCAAGGCGGAAATTGAAATTTCCTTTATATTCCTCCTTTATTACGCTATTCAAAGATTTGAAATATAATTTTTCATCGTCAGTAGGAGTTTCATTTGCACTATAAAAATTTGAACCCTTGTGATCAACATATTCGATATCGGCAGTAATGAATCCTTTTTGCTTTTTTACATTTTCAATTGAACTAAATACCCAACTGCCACTAATGATCACCTTTAGCGGAGTTAGCATGCTGTATTTGCTTTCACCCGGCTGATCATTTGTAAATATAAGGGAGGAAGCTTCCCGCTTCCCTTCATAATTTTCTGTATTTGCAACCAGGTTAGAAGTTCTTTTATCTTTTAAAGAAATCATATAGGTAGGCGTGTGTATAGCGAGTCCTAACCGTACATGCTCAGTGGGCTTATAGATTATTCCAAGTTTTGCATTCAGGCCGGCCCCGCTGGTAGTATAATCATCTGTATAGGTAAAAGATTCAAATCCATTTGCCGTATTAGAAGATGTATCACTTTCTTTAAAGGTGGTGATGTTGTGGTAATGCATAATTGGAATTCCAACGCTAAACCCAAATTGGAATTTATCGTTTTTATTCATAGCATACCCGATAGCGATTTCATACTGGGCTCCCTTTGTATCAATCGTATTTTGCTGACGGAGCGCCTGGTGGGCATCAAGGATATTCTCCGGTAATGACCTTACCTGCAAATCGCCGCTTGTATTTCTGAAAGTATCCACAAGGTAGGTGTAAAGAGCAGGAGCCGTGCCATAAGCAAAACTGCTGTTGTTCAATGCATCTTCTATTGTTTGACCGCTATTAAAAAACTGGTCTGCCCATACCTGGCTATATGAACTATAGTTGTTCAACCCATTATATTGAACACTGTTGTTATAGTTTGCCGTTTGAGTTATTGCAATACTGACCGCCTGGCTCGAGGTGGAATTGGTATTGTAACCATACACGAAGCCGATTGGCCCTAATCCGAAATTATTTTTTTTATTTTTATTTTGAGTATCCCTAAAATTGGTTTTATTATTATTCATAAAAAAACCTGGCGTAAAGACAAACTCCCCGGTTTTATAATTACCTAATCCGGCAGGATTTACAAAAATTGCATTGATATCTCCACCTAAAGAACCCATTGCGCCCCCAATTGCAAGGCTCCGTGCAGTCCCGTTTTGAGGAAAGAAAGAATAACGTAGCGCATCTTCCGGAATTTGGGCATAAATAATTGTGCTTATAAATAATGCTGGCAGGAATAAATATTTTTTCATGGCAATAGTATTTAGGGGTGACGGCCGGGCATACATTCCGTCACTTAATAAATAAGTAAAATTTCATAAATTAATTTCTTGGAGGTCTTGAAACACTACCACCACCTGACCCGGATGAACTGCTTCCGGAAGAAGAACTGTTACTGGATGATGGAGTATAGGTTCGGTTGTTGTTGGATGAGTTATTATTACTATTATTACTATTATTTCTATTATTATTATTAGTGGGCGAAAAAACCTGCCTGATTACATTACCAACAGCGCTTCCCCTGTTATTATTGCTGTTGTTATAAGTTCTTGACGGCCTTACAACACCGCCATGATTTGCACTAACGGCCTGGTTGTTATAAAGTGGATTGTACCCGCTTAAACTGGTCATCCGGGGCGTAGTATTTTTTGGATTGTAGTTTTTTATAAAACCGCCCCCGTAATTGTATACCGGGTAAGGGTAAAAATAAGGATTGTAATAATATCCGTAATTATATCCATAACTATATGGAGTATAGCTGTAATCATTAATGAATAAACTGTTGCTATAATTATAATTATTGTCCAGGTATCTCCAACGATAATCATTGATTCCCATGCGAATCACCCTGTCATCGCCATAATAGGAGGTTACCTGGTCATTCCGCTGATCGTTCCTTTGGTCAACATAACCACCGCCGGTGGCAGGACGGACAGGTGAATAATACACATCATCCGGAGTTTGACCGGATTTATAAAGAGTGGTGCAACTGCTAAAAGCGGCTACGGAAATTGCGAGAAGTAAAAGTTTTGTGTTCATGATAATTTGTTTAAAATTATTATAAGATGAAGTTACTACTTTTGTGCGGTTTTAAGCAACAATATTTAATAGCCCAAATTCTTTGCCACTGTTTACCAAAGGTTAACGTTTGGTGTTAAATTGGTGCTAAAACACCGCGATATATTGTTTACAGCCACCTGAGTATCAATGATTGATAAAACAGTTACTAAAATAATATAATAACGCGATCATCCTGTTTTGGTAACTTAAAGAAACTGTTAAATCATTATTTTATTTTAAAAAAATTGCCTCTAAGGGTACCGTTATGAGTAAAGAGATCACAAGCATGCGGGAAGATTATTCCCAATGGTACAATGACCTGGTTATTAAAGCAGGACTTGCAGATTATAGCGCCGTCCGCGGTTGTATGATTATTAAGCCTTACGGTTATGCGCTTTGGGAGAATATGCAGCAGCAACTGGATAAAATGTTCAAAGAAACCGGCCATCAAAATGCCTACTTTCCGCTATTTGTTCCAAAAAGCCTTTTTGAGGCAGAAGAGAAAAATGCGGAGGGATTTGCAAAAGAATGCGCCATCGTAACCCATTACCGGCTAAAATCCGACCCGGATAATCAAGGAAAATTAATAATAGACCCGGAAGCAAAACTGGAAGAAGAACTGGTAGTGCGGCCTACCAGCGAGGCGATCATCTGGAGCACTTATAAAGGATGGATACAGTCTTACCGCGACCTGCCATTACTGATCAATCAATGGGCCAATGTGGTAAGATGGGAGATGCGCACAAGGCTGTTTTTACGAACCACTGAATTTTTATGGCAGGAGGGGCACACGGCGCATGCCACAGAACAGGAAGCTATTGAGGAAACAATTAAAATGCTGAATGTGTATGCCGACTTTGCTGAATCTTATATGGCGATGCCTGTGATAAAGGGGGTGAAATCCGCCAATGAACGTTTTGCAGGGGCCCTGGATACCTATTGTATAGAAGCGCTGATGCAGGATGGGAAAGCATTACAGGCCGGAACATCGCATTTCCTGGGACAGAATTTTGCCAAAGCATTTGATGTGAAGTTTGCTGATAAGGAAAATAAATTAGACTATGTATGGGCCACCAGCTGGGGCGTAAGTACCCGGTTGATCGGTGCGTTGGTAATGGCGCACAGCGATGACCAGGGCCTGGTACTACCGCCAAAATTGGCTCCCATCCAGGTAGTGATCGTGCCGATCTTTAAAGGGAACGAGCAAAAACAACTGATTGATGAAAAGGTGGAAATATTGATCGGGCAATTGAAAGCAGCAGGCATTTCTGTAAAATATGATGATAATGATAATAACCGGCCTGGATGGAAATTTGCCGAATACGAAATGAAAGGGGTACCGGTTAGGATAGCCATTGGGGCAAGAGACCTGGAGAAAAATGTAGTGGAAGTTGCGAGGAGGGATACGAAAGAGAAAATGACTTTTTCTATCGATGGCTTAAGCGACCGCATCGTCGGGCTGCTGGAAGATATCCAGTCTTCAATTTATAACAGGGCTAAAAATTTCCGGGATGAGCGTATTACCAAAGCTGATGACTGGGACGAATTTGTAAAACTACTGGACGAAAGACCCGGCTTTATTTCAGCGCATTGGGATGGCACCGGCGAAACGGAAGAAAAAATAAAGGAACTTACGAAGGCGACTATACGCTGCATTCCATTGGAGAATGTAGCCGAAGCCGGTAAATGTATTTTAACAGGCAATGCCAGCACACAGCGGGTGTTGTTTGCAAGGGCTTATTAAATAATTAAAAGTTGAAAATTAAAAATTAAGAATGTTTTATGCGGCAATCTGAATTTGGAAAACCGACATTCTTTATAAATTTTTTATTATGATTACATGGGAATTATTAGAGACCCAATGCTAATTTTTTTTAATTCTTCATTTTTAATTCATCGTTGAGTTTCTTCAATAGTTAAAATTCGTTTAAAAACTCCTCTGCTGTATATACCGGTAAATGTGGGATAGCAACTTTTTTTAATTTTTTATCGGCGGAGATAAAATATTCCATTTCAAAATTCAGAGTAGTATAATATTGCAGGGCATCTTCAATATCATCAATAATGCTGTTAGTTGCCATCAATGCGGTGGCATGGTCACAATCAATTACCTGGATATTGGCCATCAGGGCCAACAGTAATTTTTTTGCAGTGGCAGAGCCGTAAGCTTTCGTTATCCAATAAGCGGTAATATGCAGTACGGAAGGAGTGGGGGATAAATCAATAGAGCCATCTTTACATTTTTGCACCATGCCGCGGGCGGCGATATAGTTAACACGCTAAAGCGTAAAATCTAATAGCAAATTAGCATCTGCGAAAACCTTAAAAGCCATTTTTTTTCTTTTGGTCTTCGTAATAGCCGTCTTTCAGACTGGCATTGACATCAATAGCCGGCGTAGGTAGTCCTTCTACCAATTTGATAATGCTTTTCCCGGGCACAGAAAAGGTTAGACTTTTAAAATACTGCTCCACCAACCGGGATAGTGATGTTTGGTGTTTTGAAGCAAAGCGCCTGGCCTGTTCCACCAGCGCATCATCTACGGTAAGATTGAGCCTTTTTTCATAATTCATATATACGCATCATTCTTATTTATACGCATCGATGAAATACCAAATAACAATTAAGAATTAAAAATGATAAATGTTTTATGCTGATGCCGAGGTGCGCAAAATCGATATTACTATAAATTCATTATTATTAAATGGAAATTACGCTATTCCAAACTTTTACGAATTTGCGCCGACCCTACAATATTATATTTATTTTAATTGTGTAAATTGTTGCCGGAACCTGGTCACAAAATATAAATTTATAGGATTAGGTATAACCTTCGCAAACCTAAGCTGAGAATAGATTAGCCTTCATT
>JBDTVX010000336.1:0-6393 GCA_040007015.1 Ferruginibacter sp.
TATGCCGAAATTTTTATCGCAGCATGCTCTTGGTGTTTCAAAATTAAATCATACCAATCAAAGTATTTCCATAAAACAGCTGAAATCATATAAATCTCAGTAAACTTATAAAAAAAGGCCACACATTTACTGTGCAGCCGTTTTAAAAATATTGATGACACCGTCTTATTAAAAAGTGGAATTTTATTTATGAAATGCGGATTGCCAATAGTGAATAAGGCAACTCATTACTCATTATTCATTATTCATTATTCAATTAATCACTATTTTATCTGAAAATGCGAGTTGTTTTTTCTCATTCAGTATTTTAACGAGGTACATACCGCTGGAGGTCTTGCCTGTTAACCGCATAGTGACCACCTGTCCGGTTTTGGAAATAATTACTGCTTTCGACTGAAATGCCCTTCCCGCAATATCTGTAAGAACGATTGTATATTTTCCAGCAGGCTGGTCTTCAAACGCTACGTTAACCTGGGACCCCGCGGGTAAAGGATTGGGATAAACTTTTGCTTCACCGGTTCCGGGAATGCCTAGTTTTGTAGGATTATACCTGGTTATATCATTCGCTTCTTTTTGAGAAAGGAAATTCCCATTTGCCAAATCAGATGCATTAAATGCGGGTTCCTTGCCCGGAACTTTCACCGCGGACAGGTCCTTCATATTTACTTTATACAAACCTTCAAAAACATTGGCACTGCTAACAACCAGGCTGCCATCATCATCCACTGCCGCTCCGTTGGTGGTAAAATTAGCAGGTAAGCCACTAATGCTGCCTTTTAGTGATGCGATCCTGCTGTTAATATCTACCATAAACACATTGTGACTGGCAGATATAACTACCAGTTTACCAAAGGCGTCCGCAACCATATCTCCACCCCAGCTGCTGCATTTGTTATGTATGGAAATTGTTTTATTGCTCTCAGCATCTATTAAATTGCCCAGGTCCATTACTACAGGGTTTTTTGCTGTGCTAAAACGAATCAAATGATTGGCATCATTCGTCAAAGCGTATCCATAGCCATCTGCGGCTATTACCATCCTGGTAATGTGATTTTCTTCCGGCTGATACCCGGTATTAGAACCTTTTGCAATTATATTCGTTTTAATAGTGGTAAAATTTGCTTCGTCTTTATCCAGATCAAGGAAGCGGATGTCTGAAAAATGCATGGTCGCAAAATAGAGCCTGTTATGCCTTGTGTCCAGGGCGCATGCCGCAACTCCTAAACCGGTTGGACTATTATCAATTCCTTTTGAAGCGACAACAGTTTTGTCCAGGTTAGTCATTTTGAAAGCAGTTTTGTCTGATTCAAACAGCGTTTTGTTTACCTTGCCGGAAGTAATATCAACTTGCTTAATATCGGCCCATAAAAAATTATTATTCGCCTTACCGGTAATAGCGTAAGTTTTTGATGCACTCTGTGCGTTTGAAAAAAAGGAAGCGGAAAGTAATGCAGCGGAAAGTAGAAGTTTACATTTCATATAAGTAGCATTTATTTTAGTAGTTGACATGAAATTAACTAATTAGTATTGTTTCTCCAAGAAATTTTTACGAAAGGTAAGCACAGTCAATTTCCTAATATTTCCTTACTGGCAACTATTTTTTGATGGAGCTTTGTTCATTGAAAATAGATTATTGAGTATTGAATATTTAATCTGCAAAATGCTTAATAAACAATCCCGATAGCTCTCGGGATCACACTCAATTTTCAAGTATAATACCGGTAACTTATTAATGGCATGTTCCGGGCCCTTATGCGCCTCCATGATACTTAATTAAGCCATCCATCGGGCTTTTCAGCACTTTACCCAGTTGCAATTCGTAAGTATCGCACATTTGTTTCAGCACATCCCTGAATCCAAAAGCCACACTACCTATAAAATTTACCGGCATCGTCCAGCTTTCCTTGTATTTGTATACATGGTTATAAAAAAAGTCATTAAAGCCATCCTCGATTATATTTTCTATCATAAAATGGCCACGATTTTCCACCAGGAAACCAACAAATCCTGCCAGGTAACGGTTGGGCAATGGCATTTTATAAACCGCCTCCAGTATTTCTTCAGCGTTGGTATTGTACTTTGCATTGAACCTGTCCATCAGGTCGGGATCAAATGTGTTATACAAAAAATATTGTATTACCTTTTTACCCAAATAGGCCCCGCTGCCTTCATCCCCTAAAATAAAGCCAAGGCCGGGACTGTTCTTAACGATCCGGCTGCCGTTATAGTAGCACGAATTAGATCCTGTTCCCAAAATACAAGCCACCCCTTTTTCGTTGCCGCATAAGGCTTTGGCCGCTCCCATCAGGTCGTGGCTAACGAATATTGCTGCATGGGTAAAAACTTTTTGCAATGCTTTTTTTATAATTTTAACATTGTCCGGGCTACTGCAACCGGTGCCATAATAAAAAATTTCAGCCGGTTCGATACCTTTTAACCTTGCTTTCAACTCCGAATTAACTATCCCTTCAATTTGTTCTCCATTTAAAAAATATGGGCTCATACCTTGTGTGTAAAAGGTTTTCTTTCTGGTTCCATCCAGCAAACACCAGTCTGTTTTTGTTGAACCACTGTCTGCTATTAGTTTTATTGACATATCCGATTTATATTTTATTTATAAAAACCGGAAGTTAATTAAAAAACACTACCGCTGCATTCATATTATTTCATTTATTTTCGTGTTTATAAGTGAACATATGAATAAAAAAATCCAGATCTGGCTTCCTCTTTTTATTAGTATTGCTGTGGTAGCGGGTATGTTGATAGGGTATAGACTGAGGGATACACAACCAGGTAAAAATTTCTTCTCTTTTGAGAAACCAAGGCCTTTACAGGAAGTATTGAATCTTATACAGAATAAATATGTAGATGACGTAAAGATGAGTGCATTGAGCGATACCGCCATTATTGCGGCCCTGCATACATTGGACCCTCACTCCGTTTTTATCCCGGCAGAGGAACTGCAAAGCGTAAATGAGGATATAGCCGGTAATTTTTTTGGTATCGGGATAGAGTTTAATATTTTTGATGACACGCTTCACGTATTGAATGTAATACCGGATGGGCCCAGCTTTAAAGCCGGTATCCAGATTGGCGACAAATTCATAAAAGTAAATGACAGCGCGCTCGCCGGAAAAAAAATCACTACCGACCAGGTAAGGAAATTATTGCGCGGTGATCTTGGAACAAAAGCGCTGGTAACAATATTAAGAAAGGGGGTGCAGCTAAACTTTACGATAGTCCGGGGCATCATCCCTATCAGCAGTGTAGACGCAAGTTATATCATTGGAAATGGTATTGGCTATATAAAGCTCAATAAATTTTCACAGGTAACTTACCGTGAGTTTATGCAGGCCCTGGAAGGCTTACAAAAACAAGGGCTAACAAAACTGATCCTCGACCTAAGGGGAAATGGTGGTGGCGTTTTGGATGAAGCTTCCGCCATTGCCGATGAGTTTTTAGCAGGTGATAAATTAATAACCTATACCGAAGGAAAGCATATGCCTAAAAGAGAATACCGCTGCCAGCGGGAGGGCCTGTTTGAAAAAGGCGAGTTAGTGATATTGTCCGATGAAGGAACTGCAAGCGCAAGTGAAATATTGATGGGCGCATTACAGGATTGGGACAGGGCCACTATTATTGGCAGGCGAAGTTTTGGAAAGGGCCTTGTGCAGGAACAGTATGACTTAAGCGATGGAAGTGCGCTCCGGTTAACAGTTGCAAGGTATTATACCCCTATTGGCCGCAGCATACAGCGCTCTTATACCAACGGTGAAAAAGCATATTATGATGATATCTTTAAGCGTTTTCATGATGGTGAGGTAACCAGCGCGGATTCAGTTAAAAATGATACCACAAAAATATTCATTACGAAAAATGGAAAAAAAGTATACGGAGGCGGCGGCATAACGCCTGATATATTTATACCGATCGACACCGCATCGTACAATGCCGCCCTCACTAAAATATATATAAAGGGTACCATTGGCGATTTTGCTTATCATTATTATTTGCAAAACATCCCCCAGCTAACAAGGTATAAAACGCCGGCTGATTTCAGTACTGGCTTTTCCTTCACCGATGAAAACTGGAAGCAGTTCCTGACCCGGTCTTCTAAGGATTCAATTGCATTGATTAATTTAAAAGAGAAGGATAAAAAAGACCTGGTAACCCGTATCAAATCATCGCTGGCAAGGCAAATATGGCGCAACGAAGGCTTCTATGAAATAATGAATAAGGAAGACAGCGCTGTGAAGAAGGCAATTGAAGTATTGTCAAAATAATTAAGCCTCCAATGTGGAGGCTTAATATTTTCGCAAACAATATTTTGTCTACGTCTTGGGTGAAGAAGAATCGTTCACAGGAATGATTTAATTGCATTCAATAGGATATGTGAATTATTCTGGTAGTAAAGTTCTGTGAAAAAGGGTTTACAGATTGTAGCCGCTTCGCTGAATTGACTGTAGTATTATTTCTACCCACCCTGGAGAGCAACCGGCAATATACCAACAAATAGAAGTCACAAAACCCTGGCAGGGGTTGAACGTGAATAACTATATGTGAAACCCGTGGATGACACCCGCGGTTGAATGCACGAGAACCTCTTTTGAGCGGGGAGCCTTTTAATTTTTCCATTGGTCCGTAGCAGGCAGTTTTGTTAACTTCGCTAAAATTTTAACTCATGTGGCTCAATAATATTTTAGACACCATTGGTAATACTCCACTGATCAAACTCAATAAAATCACGAAAGATCTTCCCTGCACGGTATTGGCAAAAGTGGAATATTTTAACCCGGGAAACAGTATTAAGGATCGTATGGCGGTAAAGATGCTGGAGGTAGCTGAGCAGGAAGGTAAAATAAGACCCGGTGGTACTATTATAGAAGGAACAAGTGGCAACACCGGTATGGGACTTGCCCTGGCAGCCTGTGTAAAAGGCTATAAATGCATTTTTACCACCACGGATAAACAATCCAAAGAAAAGGCGGATATGTTAAAAGCGGTGGGCGCAGAAGTAATTGTTTGCCCTACCAATGTAGATCCCGGGGATCCCCGGAGTTATTATTCGGTAAGTAAAAGGCTGGCTTCTGAAGTGCCAAATAGCTGGTATGTAAATCAATATGATAATCTTGCCAACCGGCTTGCACATTACGAACAAACAGGCCCGGAGATATGGAAGCAAACAGATGGAAAGATAACACACCTGGTAGTGGCCACCGGCACGGGTGGCACTATCGTAGGAACCGGCAAATACCTCAAAGAAAAAAATCCCGGGATTAAAGTATGGGCCATTGACAGCTATGGCTCCTTATTAAAAAAATATTTTGAAACAGGTGAACTGGATCAGAGAGAAGTATATCCATACATCAGTGAAGGCTTCGGGGAAGATTTTGTGCCTGCCAATTATGACATGAGTGTGATTGATGAGTTTACAAAAGTCACCGATAAAGATGGTGCGCTGATGGCAAGGCGAATCGCCAAAGAAGAAGGCATTTTTTGCGGTTACAGTGCAGGCAGCTGTTTGCAGGGTATGTTACAACTAAAGAGCCAGTTAAAAAAAGATGACGTGGTGGTATTGATCTTTCACGACCATGGCAGCCGCTATGTTGGCAAAATATACAATGACCAGTGGATGCTGGAAAGAGGATTTCTGGAAATGAAAACTTTTAAGGACCTGATCAATGGCAGAGGCGCTCAAAGGCTGATCACCCTGGCTCCTTATCAAACAGTAGCGGATGCGATCGACCTAATGAAAAAATATGATATTGAAAATATACCGGTGATGAAGGAAGAGAATAATGTAGGCGCGATTTCAGCCGGCGGCTTGTTTAATAAAATATTGAATAATGCCGGGATTAAAACCGAATCGGTAGAATCGGTTATGGAAAAAGCCTATCCTGAAGTGGCTTTTGATACACCTGTTGAACGTTTAAGCGTATTTATTACAAAAGAAAACGGCGCTGTTCTCAGCAAGGATGAAACCGGTACCTTTCATGTGGTTACCAAATATGACATTATTCAAAGTCTTTCAAAATAACCTTACGGATATCTACTTATCCGTCGAAACATACATGAATGCTGGGTTTTACAAGCCAGGTGCCATCATTTGTGCAGGTTCACATAATGTGAGCAGGTATTTTTACGGATGAAATATTGAGTATCTTCCTCCACCGGTTAATGAAGTATTACGATATCGCCCGTATTTACTGCAGGAGTAAAAATGAGCGTTCTTGCTCTTGGCCGGTTACGGTAACCAGCGCATCTTTGTACCAGAAGTTGATTGATAGGAATTAACAATATCAATCAAATCCATTATCCCCATAAACCAAAATAAATTAATAGAATTAGATGAAACGTTCGCAATCAGTGGCTGGTAGCGGCCTCGAATAAAAA
>JBDTVX010000337.1:0-6367 GCA_040007015.1 Ferruginibacter sp.
AATTGGGTTAGAACCCTTATCTGATCTAACTTACAGAGTTTTCTTGCAGACACTACTTAATAAAACCTGCCAATTAATTTATTTTCAACTATCGTGGTTTTCATTTCCATAACATCAATCACTCCCTGCTTTGCATAAACGATTTTTCCCCCCGGCTCAACTAATATGGTATAGGGCAAGGCCCCTGCCCAATTAGGGTCTATCGCCTCGATCAATTTATATTTATCTTCTCCACTATACAAATAATTCGTGTTGGCGGCCTGCAGCATTTTTAACGATTTCAACACCTTATCTTTCTTTTGCGGGTCATCGGTGCTTACCGTGATAAATTCAAAATCCCTTCTCCTGTACATCCTGTTAATTGTAACAAATGACGGTAATTCATTTATGCAGGGACCGCACCAGGTGGCCCACACATTTATTAAACGCAATTTATCAGCGTTGTTTTTAAGCAGGTTTTTTACACCTCCCTCATCGATCATTTCCACTAATACCGGATGTGTGGCCCATTCACTGTCGGACCTGGCAACAAGGTCTTCTTTTTCGGCCCACTTGATAGAACAACCAAATACTTTGGTAGTTTTTATAGCTACTTCCTTATCAGACAAGAGCGCCTCGATCGCATTTTGTGTATCAAAATTTTTAGGAGTACCCGTAGGTTTCTCCATGTCATCAAAGCGGCCCTGGTATTTTAATTTTCTTGCTTTATCAAAAATAAAAACATGCGGGGTTGCAACCGGGCCATAGGCTTTGGATACCGACTCATTTTCGCCGTCAAATAAATAAGGAAAATTAAAATTTTTTCTTTTGGCGTGTAATTTCATCTCTTCAAATGAATCTCCTACATCAGCATAACCCAATTCATTTAACTGAACCGATTTAGGATCATTGGGCATTATCGCTACCACTTCCACCCCGCGTGAACTATATTCTCTTGTAAGTTTAATCAGCCTTTCTTCATAAGCCTGGGCGGTAGGGCAATGATTACAGGTGAAGACGATCAATAAGACCTTCGCGTTTTTAAATGATGACAGTGAATAACTTTTACCATCAATACCGGGCAGTTTAAAATCAGGCGCCTGGTTACCGATTGCCAAAGTTTGATGATCAACAAAAAAAACTTTACCCGGCTTTGGAAAACTAAAAGATAAAGATGTGATGATCAACAATGAAAAAGATAACGGTTTCATACAAATTACGTTTGATGTAAATTAAAACATTCCCTGGAAAAAAATTTAATACGGTGATCGTCTTTCCAATTAAAACTAAAAAAGCAGGGTGTTTAATCCTACTTCTGAATATGCGCTTTTCATTTTACCTAATTATAACCCGGGTTCTGTTTTAAAGTAACGGTACCTGCTGAATTCTGAATATCTATCTGTGCCTGCGGTACCGCGAAAAACTCATTAACACCCTTATGAAACTGGGCGGTGGGATTTGCGTAAAAAAATGATTGCCTGGTTTTCTCAACCGACTGGTAAGCGTTCAATGTATTGGCCATGGAGCCGGTGCCATTATCCCAGCGTTGCAGATCGAAAAATCGATGGCCTTCCATCGCAAGTTCTAATCTTCTTTCAAACTGAATTGCTTTTCGGGCATACTCTTTTCCACCTGCAGCAAAATTGCCGGCCGGGTAAACCCTCACCAGGTAATTATCTGCAGGGGTTGTTTGTGGCGAGTATTTAGAGGTAGCTGCACTATAAGCAGCATTTTTATAAACCCAGCCCGTAGGATCAGCTGCCCTGGCCCTTACCTGGTTCACATAATCCTGCGCTTTATCAATACTGCCTTTTTCCAGCTCACATTCGGCGGCCCATAAAATAATATCTGCAAAGCGAATGAATGTATAATTATTGGCATTGATCTGTGTGGCCCCCCAGAAAGCGGTTTCGTTGGAAGAATAGGTACCAAACTGGCTTTTTGCGTATACATTTTTTCTCGGATTGAATACACCATTGTCTGCAGGGCTGCGTATCCATGCTATTGATTGAGGGCCCCAATCGAGATATGGTATACCTGGCCTGCCGATGGTGAGATCTATGCGCGGGTCCAATGTACCTGTATAAAGATTTGCAGAACCGTTTGAGCTGTCACTTACAACTTTGCCCGTATTCCATGTATCCAGTAATGGCAAGCCATTTGCATCTGTTTTATATGCATTGGCAAGATTAAAAGATGGATTGTTGAACCCGCAACAGCCGCCCGGGGCCCCTGCCCCATTTGGAAAATTTAATACATCGCCAAAATTACCATTCAGTTGGGAGCCATCATTTACAGACATCTGGCAGGCAAATACTGATTCGGCGCCGTTCTTCGATTGCGCATTGAAGTTATCCTCGAAATTTACCAGCGCATATTTTTTACCTCCTGCTGTAACGCCGTTAGCGATCAGGTCTTCCAATACAGGTTTGGCAAGATCATATTTATCCTGGAACATGTACGCTTTGGCAAGATATGCTTTGGCGGCCCAATTGTTTACCCGCCCGATTTGTGGCTGAACAGCAGGCAGATTGGAAATGGCAAACTGGAGGTCTGCTTCTATTTTGGGCCATATACTAACAAAGCTACCCGCCTCATCTACATTTGGCACAGGTGCGCTTCCATTTTCAAACGAAATAGTTTCGTCTACGAAGGGAGGATAATTCCACATTTTTTGTGCATCCATGTGGTAATGCGCCCGTAAAAATTTAGCTTCAGCTTCCATCACCTTCTTTTCGGCATCAGTAAGGTCCTGCACTTCGGGCAATGTGCGCAACACATCGTTCGCACGCTGGATTCCGCTGTATAATATCTGCCATTTGAAGTTCATATAAGAAGTTGTGGCAGTAGACAAAGACCAGGTAGCTAATAACACCATTGGCGGCTGGTCAGTTGGTGTAGAACCCTTGTATGAATCGTCGGCACATATACTTCCGTACACCCAGTTGGAGCAGGCGGAAGCATAGGTAATACCTGTAACATCGGTGGTTCCGATCCTTAAACCCAGCTCTCCGTCTAACATTGAATAGGCCCCGATCAATAAGGCCTGTACACCAGCCTTGGTAGTTACATTTGTTGCTGAAAGCGAGCCAATCGGGCTTCTGTCCAAATATTTACTACAGGAAAATATTAGCACCACTGTAGTGACCAGTATGGCTACAGCAAAATTTTTATTATAATATCGTTTCATTTGATAATAATTAAAGGGTTATTTAAAAGTAACATTCACTCCTACGGTATACATTGGCTGATTTGCAGGATAAGTACCTCCATCAACGCCAAAATTTGTGCTGGTAAGCGTACTTGCAGATAATTCAGGATCAAGGCCCGAGTATTTTGTTATGGTAAACAAATTAACTGCCTGCACATATACCCTGAATTTGGAAATTCTAAGGCCCGTGAGTTTATTCGATGGCACAGAATAGCCTAACGCAAGGTTCTTGCAACGCAAATAAGATCCGCTTTCAAGCAGGTAAGAATTGAATACGGCAATATTGCTAAAGTTTGCTGACCGTTCCAGAATCGGCACTTTTGCATTTGGCCTGTCTGGTCTCCACGAATTATACACAGCATCTTTGCTGATCGCTACATCAAATTGCTGCGGAAAATCAATAGATGCCCTTACCTGGTTAATTACGTCATTACCTACAGAAGTATACCAGAACATGGAAAAATCAAAATTCCTGCAGGCCATGCCGATATTCAGCCCCGCGGTAAAATCGGGGTTAGGATCACCAAAATGCGTCCTGTCGGCCGAGTTAATTTTATTATCCCCATTTACATCCGCATACCGGAAGCGCCCCGGTGCGGCTGCTTCCTGTGTGGGCGCTTTAGCAACTTCATCAGCGCTCTGGAATATGCCTGTCACTTTATAGCCAAAGAATGAACCGATAGGATACCCTGCCTCAAGCCTTGAATTTCCATAATCCCTGTAAATGGTCGGCCCCGGCACACTTACTACCTTATTATTATAAGAAGTAAATGTTCCGGTAATATCGTAAGAAATATCCCGCTTGATTTTACCATGAAAAGTAGCTCCAAGGTCAATCCCTTTATTTGATATATTACCGAAATTGATGAAAGGGGCAATAGCGCTTCCAACTAATTGTGCAGCCGGCGCCGACTGGAACAATAACCCATTGACATCTTTTTTGTACCATTCTAATGAAAGCTCAAGCTTGTTGTTGAATAGCGTAGCATCCAATCCAATATTTGTTATAACGTCTTCTTCCCATGTAGTAAAAGGGTTTCCGTATTGCGCAGTGTATAATCCCTGTGTAGGTGCAGTACTTGTTCCACCTATATCGTACCAGGAATAAACAGAATTGGAGGCAAATAAAGTATAGGCATTGGTGGGATTTACATTACTGATAGACCCCAGCTTACCCCACCCACCGCGAAGTTTAAGATCATTGAGCCATGAAATATTTTTCATGAATTTTTCCTGGGAAATTCTCCAGCCGGCTGTTACTGAGGGAAAATATCCATACCTGGAATCTTTGGAAAATACGGACGAACCATCCCTGCGTACAGTACCCGATAAAAGGTATTTATCATTGAATGCATAATCGAGCCGGCCAAACAAGGAGAACAACCTGCTTTCATAAGGGGATTGAATTCCATTAATAGCAATATTGGAATTGGACTGGCTGGTAGAAGATCCAAAATTAAGTGTCCACAGATTTGGATCAACCGTAAGGTTATTAAGATCGGTTACATAATAACTTCCCCTTGCCGAAGAGGCTGCCCTGCCATAAATGCTGATTGCCTCACTTCCGAGCAGCACATCCACCTTATGCCTTGCCAAAAATGTATTTGAATATTTGAGTGTATTGGTCCAGGTACGGCTGCTGGTGTAACCATAATTTTCAATAAAGCTATTTGGATTCTGACTATTTTCTGCAGCCTCGTAAGCAGTAAAAACAAAACTATTACTATTGAAATAATCAACGTTACCACCGAAGCTGCTTCGAAAAATAAAATTTTTCGCAAAATCCACCTCAGCAAACACATTTCCCATAACCTGCCAGTCATTTCCTTTATTGTCTTTAGTGCGTGCCATTACAGCAACCGGGTTAGAGGCATTCCCCAAACTTTGAGAGCCCCCTCCGGCAAAATTGCCTTTGATATCATATACCGGTACAATAGCGGGCATACGAAAAGCATAATTAATAGAGTTGCCATTATTAACCCCCGGTAAATTTAAATAGGTAGGATTATTTTTATAAAAGAAGTAAGCATTTTCGCCAATTCGTACATGATCGGAAATATCAAACGTAGCATTCATCCTTACAGAATATCGCTTTAAATAGTTATATATCAATGTGCCATCCTGGTCATGATAATTCATAGAAAACAGGAAGGTGGATTTTTCTCCTCCGCCGCTTACAGAAACGTTATGATCCTGAACCAGTGCCGGCTTGAATATTTCATGGAACCAATCAGTGCCCGATTTGTTGGCCCTTGTAATTTGGTTGGTGTACAAAGCATATGCTGCAGGATTTGTAAGCGGATCGCCTTCTTTTCCAGCCGTAGGGGTGATATAATCCGGGATAACAGGAGTAGCTCCGTTCCCATATTGCTTATGAGAAGGAGCGATACCGGTGTTTTTATATTGTTCCCATATAGCATTTGCATTTTCGGTTGGGTTTGCAAGGTCCCATCCGTTTTTGAGCGGGCGTTGGGTTCCTACATACGCATCATAGGTAAGGATCGGTTTACCCGGCTTGCCCTTT
Organism: Ferruginibacter sp.; assembly: GCA_040007015.1. Lineage (GTDB taxonomy): Bacteria > Bacteroidota > Bacteroidia > Chitinophagales > Chitinophagaceae > Ferruginibacter. The sequence continues at coordinate 5,715 of JBDTVX010000337.1, forward strand.
TTTGTTGTTATTACGATCACACCGTTTGAACCACGAACACCATAAATTGCGGCAGCCCCGGCATCTTTTAGTACCTGGATAGATTGTATGTCGTTTACATTCAGGTCGTGCATATTTCCGGGAGTGCCGTCTATAATGACCAATGGATCGGCACTACCCGTGGAAGTGATGCCCCGTATCCTTACATTACTGGGGCTGCCGGGTGCGCCCGAATTAATCACCGTAACGCCCGAGGCCTGGCCCTGCAGCAACGATTCAATAGTTCCGGAAGGCACCGCTTTTAAATTGGCAATATTTACCACAGAAACAGCCCCGGTTATATCCTTTTTGCGCTGGGTGGAATACCCTGTTACGATCACTTCATTCAGATTACCCGCAACTGCCTTTAAACTAATATCGCCAATTGAGCTCCTCCCTGAAACAGGTATTTCCATTCTTTCAAACCCGACTACGGTGATCACCAGTACATTGTTATCCCGCAAAACATTTATGGAAAATATACCATCCCGGTTTGTACTTGTGCCGGTTTTCGTTCCCTTGATTTGGATGGTGGCATCCGGTATAGGCTGCCTGTCGTTGTCATTTAAAATACGGCCGCTAACTGTTTTCTGTGCAAAAATTGAATTGGAAAAAAATATCGCACCAAATAGAAA
>JBDTVX010000338.1:0-6361 GCA_040007015.1 Ferruginibacter sp.
CTCAATATATTGATGGTGCTTAATGTACTTCCCATATCATCATGCAGGTCGCGGGCAACCCGGTTCCTTAATTTTTCCACCGCCATCAATTTTTGTACCCGCATTTTGTGTATTGCATAGATAATAAGCGCTATTAAAAAAAGCAGTGTGCTGACAAACCAACGGGAACGCCAAAAGGAAGGCGTGATCAAAATTTTCACCGATGTAACAGTTTTTGAGCGCTGCCCTTCAATGTTCTCACAATAGATTTTAAATGTATATTTTCCCTCGGGCAATAAAGAATAATTTACATAAGAAGATTTATCGGCCTTTATCCAATCTTTATCCACTCCTTCCATTTTGTAGTAATAAGTCAGCCTGTCGCGCTGCATATAACTCAGCGATGCAAAAAAAATGCTGAAGGAGTTTTGGTTATTTTTTAATTTGATCTCCCCATTCTGCAGCAACGAATCTATTGGCTGAAACTGGTTGAATATTTTAAAATCAGTTATGGTCACAGTCGGAGGCGGCTGGTTGATAGAATAAACAGACGGATGAAACATGATCATTGCATTACTGCCGGCAAACATAATATAGCCATTGCTGAGTTTTAGGTCAGCGGCATTTGTTCTTTCCCCCAATACAATGCCATCCTTTCTTCCATAAGGCGTGATCCGCTGATTATTTGGATTATACCTGCACAGCCCATTGGAAGTGATGATCCATAGGAACCCGCTTTCATCCATTCTTAATCTTTCTATGGTATTGGATGGCAATCCATCCGCATAAGTTACCAGCCCCACCGTTTGAGATTTTTTGTTGATAAAGTTTAAAACGCCCGCACCCAATACAATGATGCTGTCATTCAACTGCTCTATATCATTCCCGGTATTGCTGTAAAGACTATTGCTGCCACTGTTTACCGTATAGCGCTGTATCATTTTACCATTAAGAGGATCAATTGCATAAAACCCTTTTTCGTGGGTTGATAGCCATATCCATCCCTGCTTATCAATAAATACTTTGTAAATGGTAGACCCTATATCCGTTACCACTTCAAACTTGTTATCGCTGTATTTTATCAACCGGCCCCCCTGCGTTCCAAACCATAATTGCCCCATGCTGTCCTGCGTGATATATTTTATGGTGCTGTTATTAAATTCGGCCGGTAAAAGATACCGGGTAGTTTTTTTGCCAGGGTTGTGCACCAACAGTATTCCATCATTGCAGCCTACCCACACATCGCCGGTTGCCGATTGCCTGCACATGCACCAGGTATTCCGTATATCATTTTTCGCAGTCGGCGACCAGTTGGCCGGCGGCGGTTGCACATAAACGTAATTGTCTTTTTTCTGAAAATCCTTATCCACTGTTTTTACACCAATGCCCCAGCAACTAAACCAAAGATCGCCATCAGGCATTTCGAGTATATCAGTGATATAGGTGGAGCTTTTTTTATTATCAAACACTAAATTAATTATAGAATAAGTGTTGTTTCCTAAAGATGTAAAATAAAGGCCCTGGTCGGTCGCGATCCAGATACCACCATCCTTATCTTCCATTACCTGGTACACTTCTTCATAATTAATGTTGATATTATCGCTGCCCGTGCCGCTTTTATGAAATTGAAAATGCTGCAGGCTTTTATTGTAATTAAAAAGCACGCCCATTCCATATATCCATAAATTGGCATTTTTTGTTTCGTAAAAATGACTATATGCGGTATACCCTAAGGGCCCTGTATTTAAACCGATGGTGTCACTTTGTAAATATTTACTGCCCGTGCTATCCATGCAATATTTATATTGCCCGGCCTCTGTTCCTTCAGGCCAGCCAAAAATCCAGATACGCCGTTGCCTGTCAATAAATATTTCGGAAAGCTTCTCCTGTACTTTTTCATTTTTTAAGATCGCAAGATCCCGGGGATTATTATTCCTGTTCCACACCTGTTTGGTGGGGCTGTCATAAATGCATAAACCACTATCTGTACAAATCCATACCTGCTTTTTCAGGTAATCATCATGCACGCCAAATAAAGTAATTTTCCATCCCCCTGGTAACGGAAACGGATTGTTGTCTATAAAGGAATGTTCTTTTTTATTAAACTGCAAAATGCCGTACCGCAGTATGTTCAGGTATAGCTGACCGTATGAATCCTTCCATGCAAAGAACTCTGCCCTTGCAGGAATTTCATTTCGTGTTTTAAGCGGGATTTTTTTATAGGTAAAATTTGAAGGATCAAAAATGCCAAATTCCCGGATCGATGTAAAGGCAAGGAAAAGCCGGCCACTGTCAGCAGGTAATACCTGGAATAGCCGGGCATCAGGCATAATATCGCTTCCGGGCCTGATGGTATTGAACTGGATGAACTTTCTTCCATCAAAGCGTTGCAACCCGTTTGCTGTTCCTACCCAAATAAACCCCTTTTCATCCTGGTAAATACTGCTTACCACATTGCTGGAAAGACCGATCCCATCATCCGTTGTAAAACGGTTGAAAGTAAAACTTTGGGCAAGACTTGCCCCGCAAAAAAAAGACAGTAGTATTATAAACGGGGCTATTCTCATATACTACACAAATCTAATACTTGTGCCGGTTTATTTTTAAGTGAAATTATAGCAGGCCTTCTCCATAAAAAGCAAACAAAGGATATCCTGTTTTTTATCCATTGTAAAATATTGATGGATGTTTTTTTTGGGTGACCGGAAGCAGAACCCTGGTTGAACTTCATCCGATAGCTTTCGGATGGCGACAGTCTAACCCGTATTTAAAACGGGATTCCATTCAACATTTTGCTGCTATTTGGCTTTGATTACGTTATAAGTTAAACATGCGTGGTGAATCGTCGATTTTACAATTGACCTTTCAGCACGCACGAATTAAAACTCTTCTTAAATATTAACAGGCTGCTACTAATGCGATTTATTTCTTTGTGATCTTCCCGCTTCCACTTACCTGTGTTTCCGCAGTAACAGGATTGCCCCAGTAATTAATGTTACCCGAACCGGATATCGTTGCCATTAGCTTATTACTCACATTCAGCTCAATATTTCCGGAACCTGTTATTTGTGCAGCAGCTTCAATGGCGGTAGTAGTAGCGGCTTTAATATCACCGGATCCATTGATGGAATAAGCTGCCTTGGTATACTTGCTGTCGCCAACAAAAATATAACCCGATCCATTTATGGAAGCAGTTAATACAACTCCGTCAGCAAAATTTTTCGCGGTTATTTTACCCGACCCGTTGATACGCAAATACGCTAATACAGGAAGTGTAATATTTACTTTTATATTGTTATTTCTCACATTGTAGATATCAGACTTAAATTGCAAATACAAGGTATTACCAATAACCTTTGTTTCGTAAACAGCCAACAGGTTCTGATATCCCGTTATGCTAACGGCCTGTGCTGTGCCGTAGTTAATAGTGGCTTCTCCCCCTCCACGCATTTCCACATTTGTAAATGGATTCACCATCCGTGTTTCTGAATTGATAGCTCCACCTCCCCGGATGAACTCTTTATTACAGGAACCAAGTAAGGCGATACTACTAACCAGTACCATTAAACGCTTTGTCATTATTTTCTTTTTGAATGAATAAAATTTATTTATTGCACTGGCAAAGATATTGCGATACAAAAACCCGTTCAACCACATAAACGGGTGAATTGCTGTAGGGGCAAGGCTCGCCCTTGCCCGGCAACCACAAGTGCTGTTCCACCGCAGAATAGAAATCATACATAAAAAATCATATACCAGGCAGCGAAATACATGTTTATGTGATGCAGTTTTTTTGATTTTCTATCGTACAGATGATAAGCGGTTTTATTTAGGGATAACCTGCCACACGCCCGTGATATTAAATTAGAGCAGGTAAATAAAAATACTTTTTTCACATGCTCATGCGATTGTAAAATGTTTTATTTCGAAGCAAATTTGTGTTATAAAAATTAATAATCGTTGCAGCGCAACGTACATAAACACACCATGAAAAAATTGATCACAACGGCAGTGGCCATATTAATAACTGCATGTATTGCAGCTTTCGCGGGAGGCGAAACACCGGTTTCAGTGCCGCAAAAACATTTTAATTATCAATTATCATTTACCAAAATCGTAGTATCAGGTGATATTGACCTGCAGTTAAAGGAAGATGAAAATAAAATTATTGATTTTACCGGTAATGATGGCGATGTTGAAAATGCAGATTGGAAAATTAAAGATGATGCATTGTACCTGAAGAGCAAAAAAGGATCTTTAAAAGGCAAGGTGCACGCAACTATTAATGTGAGCCATTTAAGTGAGATCGTTATAAAAGGTGAATCAACCGTAAGCACTGCAGGCTACCTCGTTTCACCAGGCTTACATGTATACATTCAAGCTGAATGTTTTGTTGCAATCAAAAACGCCGGGGAGATCTATATAGTTAACAGTAATGATATAGATATCGGGATAAAAAAAGTCGTTGGCGAGGTAAGAGTAGGCAGGTAATGAGTGATCAGTGATGAGAAATGAGTGAGCAGGGATGAGAAATGAGTGAACAGTGATGAAAAGAGAAATGAGTTGGACCACTCATCCCTCGTTTGTTTCACATCATTATGTGATTGCATGGCCGCTGATATTATAGCATCTTTGGAAAGATGATTTTACATTGAAGGAATACCTAATAATTATAAAATTTAAACAGAAAATAAAAGCTTGTTACATTTAAAAATGGCGATCATGGAAAAGAAATTACTAAACTTTATGGACTACTTTTTTACCGTCCTGTTATACCTTTCAGGTGAAGATACTTTGCATGCGGGCCCAATCAATCATATTTTATAAACGGTCATGCTCCGGGCTAATTCGATTACTTATACCAATTGAATCATTAACCGATGCGTGAAAAAAAGTAATTGACAACATTTGTAAAAAAAGTCTAGACCCAAGTTAAAAAATTAGCCCGGGCAATTACCAGGGCTAATCTATAGGTTGAATTAAAGGGTATTTTCAAAAACAATGCCTACACATCTATTTTGGCATATTTGGCATGTGTTTCAATAAACTCTCTCCTGGGCGGTACTTCATCGCCCATTAGCATACTAAATACAAGATCAGCTTCTGCCGCACTCTGTATGGTAACCTGTTTCAGGGTCCTGGTAGCAGGGTTCATAGTAGTCTCCCACAATTGTTCGGCATTCATTTCACCCAAACCTTTATATCGCTGTGTAGTTACGCTATCGTCTTTTCCCTGCCCGAATAATGCGATCAGGCTCTTGCGTTCTTCATCGGTCCATGCATAGTCCTGGTCCTTTCCTTTTTTTACAAGATATAATGGCGGCTGGGCAATGTACACATACCCCTGCTCTACCAGTTCTTTCATGTACCTGAAAATAAAGGTCAGTATTAAAGTGGCGATATGGCTTCCATCCACATCCGCATCGGTCATGATGATTAGTTTATGATACCGTAGTTTGGAAAGGTCAAGCGCTTTCGGATCTTCCGGGGTACCAATTTTTACACCCAAAGCCGTGAACATGTTCCTGATTTCCTCGTTATCATATATTTTATGTTCCATCGCTTTTTCTACGTTCAATATCTTGCCTCTCAATGGAAGGATTGCCTGGTAACTCCTGTCTCTTCCCTGTTTGGCTGTTCCGCCGGCAGAATCACCTTCCACAAGGTATAGCTCGCAACGGTGAGGATCTTTGTCGCTGCAATCGGCCAGTTTACCGGGTAATCCTCCGCCGGTTAGTACGCTTTTACGCTGTACCATTTCCCTTGCCTTCTTCGCCGCCGCCCTTGCCTGTGCAGCAAGGATCACTTTTTGAATAATGGTTTTGGCATCCTTTGGATTTTCCTCCAGGTATGCGTTTAAAACACGGCTTAAAGTGCTGTCTACAACTCCCATTACCTCATTATTCCCGAGTTTAGTCTTTGTTTGTCCTTCAAACTGAGGCTCAGGCACTTTTACTGAAATAATTGCACTTAGACCTTCCCTGAAGTCATCACCTTCAATTTCCACTTTCGCCTTTTCAAACATCCCTTCTTTTTCGCCATAGCTTTTAAATACCCGGGTGATCGAGCGGCGAAAGCCTGCCACATGGGTACCACCTTCAATGGTATTAATATTATTGACATAACTAAAAAGATGCTCCTGGTAGCCGGTATTATAGATCATTGCTACCTCTACAGTGACGTTGTTTGCGGTGTCATAGCCATCACAATAAATCACTGTTGGTAATAAGGGGTTCCGGTTGGCATTTTTATCCAGCATTTCTACAAACTCTACAATTCCACCTTCGCTGTAAAAAGTTTTGGTATATGTTTTACCATGATCATCCACTTCCCGGAGATCTTTTATGACAATACTTAATTTTCGATTCAAAAATGCCAGTTC
>JBDTVX010000339.1:0-6348 GCA_040007015.1 Ferruginibacter sp.
TACCCATACGTGCCGTGCCCATTTCGTGAATACCCCTGCCCGGCGTGCCATCCCCATCATGGCCCTTTACATTTTTTACACCGGCGGCTTCCAGCATTTCAACACCATCATTCAACATGTCCTTGCGCATTTTTAGCTCATTTTCCTTTAACTCGCAATCTATGGCCAGGATATTCAATCCCCATTTATCTTTGTTCGTTTTGTCAAGTGTTACTTTATTTTCAGGATAGGGTAGAATTTCACCAAAACCACCCATGCCCATTTTCCAACTACCCGGTTCTGTCAATGCGTCTTTAAATTCCGCACCTATATTGAATTCAGCCACCTGCTTCTTCCATCCTTCCCGGCTTGCACTTCCCTGGTAACCGAACCCACGTACATAATCACGTTTTTCCCCACCCGCAAGATTGCGAAAACGGGGCACGTAAATACCATTGGCGCGTCGTCCATATACATACTTATCTTCATACCCTTCCACATCACCGTTAGCATTTACTCCCAGGTGATGATCCATCAGGTTATGTCCAAGTGCATTGCTGCTGCTGCCCAATCCATCGGGCCAGATATCTGTAGCAGAGTTCATCAACAACCAGGTTGAATTTAAAGTAGAGGCATTTACAAATACGATCTTGCTGAAATATTCATAGGTTTTGTTCGTTTCTGCATCCAGTATTTCAACACCCTTTGCTTTCTTCTTGTCTTTATCATAAATAAGCTTTGTAGCAATCGAAAACGGGCGAACCGTCAGGTTACCTGTTGCCATTGCTGCGGGAAGCGTAGCGGATTGTGTGCTGAAATAAGCGCCGAAGGGGCAACCCAGCGAACACTTATTTCTATACTGGCAGGCATCTCTTCCGTTATGCGCCTCGGTTAAATTAGCCGACCGGCCCATGATCATGGTCCGGGCATTTTTATAATGCTCCTTCAATCTTTTTGATACATCTTTTTCCACGCAATTCATTTCCATGGCAGGCAAAAAATGTCCATCCGGTAACTGGGGCAAATTTTCAATAGAGCCATTTACTCCTGCAAATTTTTCCGCATGCTCGTACCAGGGAGCTATGTCTTTATAACGAATGGGCCAGTCTACACCAAAGCCATCTTTTGAATTAGCTTCAAAATCCAGGTCACTCCAGCGATAGCTTTGACGGCCCCAGGTTAAGGAACGGCCGCCAACATGGTAACCCCTGAACCAATCAAAACGTTTGATTTCCGTGTAGGGGCACTCGCTGTCTTTTACCCAAAAATCAAGATTCAACTCGCTAAGCGGGTAATCCCTCTTCAATTTGGGATAATCTTTTATCATCTGCTGTGTTCGCCCGCCCGCATGTGGAAATTCCCAGGGGTCTTTGTTGGCATTCAGGTAGCCTGTTTTGTGTTCGATATTCCTGCCACGTTCCAGCATCAAAACTTTTAATCCAAGTTCTGTGAGTTCCTTGGCTGCCCATCCGCCGCTGATTCCCGATCCAACTACAATTGCGTCATACGTATTTTCCGGCATCGTTTACATTTTATAGGTTTGTCAATTTAATTTATTAAAATTTCAGCATTCTATACGTCACAGAGCAGAACCGCGTCTTTTAAAGATTGTAATTTATCTTCTTTCGCGGGGATAAACTCCTGCGCCACATAATCTTTAAAACCGGTAGCCACAATCGCGCGCATAATGGCCGGGTAATATAATTCCTGGCTTTCATCAATTTCGTGCCTGCCCGGAACACCTCCTGTGTGGTAATGTCCAAAATACTGGTGGTTATCCTGGATAGTACGGATCACATCGCCTTCATCTATCTGCATGTGGTAGATATCATAAAGCAATTTGAAATTTTCCGAGCCTACCATTTTACACAATTCAACACCCCAGGGAGTTCTATCACACATATAATCCTTGTGATTAATTTTACTGTTGAGTAATTCCATTTGCACCATAATACCATTTTTTTCCGCAAGCGGTAAAATTTTCTTCAGTCCCTCGGCACAATTCTTTAGCCCCGTTTCATCATCCATTCCATTGCGGTTACCGCTAAAGCAGATTACATTTTTGTATCCGGCTTTCACCATCATAGGAATTACTTCGGTATAATCCTTAACCAACTGGTCATGATAAGTTTTATTATTAAAACCATTGGGTATATTGCCTCCACCCCCATGATAGCACATGGAACTGTACAACCCGTATTTCTGTAACATGGGCCAGTCTTTGGGGCCAAGCAGGTCAATAGCCCCAAACCCGATCTCTTTAACCGCCTGGCAAAGTTTTTCCAGGGGTATAGAATTATAGCACCATTGACAAACCGAGTGATTGATATTTCCTTTTAATTTCAAGCTTCTATCTTTTTTATTTTCTTCTGTAGTAAAAGATGATAGTATAGAGGACGATCCCAGTGCTGCGGAACCTACCAATATATTCTTAATGGCATTTCGCCTGTTTTGATGATCGGGCATACGAATATTATTTTAAACAATTGAGTTAGAAAAGGATTGAGATTTGGAATGCTCCTGTTTTTTTCTTGCCACATAAATAACTATAAATACCACCAGCAATATTGCAGGCATAATAGCTACTTTTAAAAAAGTGTCAGAACCCGCTACGGCATCAGCTTTAACAGCGTCCATCCCGGTATCAATAGCTTTCGCCTTTGCCACATCAAACCATCTGCCCATAACAGGTATAATTAAAGAGGTAGAAAACATTCCGGCGCCGCCCATTAGCGATAAACCTAAGGCCCCGGTTTTAGGAAGGTATTCTGAAACAAATCCAAGCATGGTAGGCCAGAAAAAACATATACCAATGGCAAAAACCAAAGCTGCCCCCACGGCTGCTACTCCACTGGCCTGGCTTAATAACAGCAAACCTATGCCTGCAAAAAGTGCCGAAAAAATAAGCATACCATTGGGATTAAAACGATGAACAAAAGGGCCCGCAAATGAACGCCCTACTGCCATAACACCATTTATAAACACCAATATTAAAATTCCTGAAACACCCGCGCCGTTTAATAATGCCACGAGCCAGGTATTAGTTCCCAGTTCCGTTCCGGCTGTCATAAACATACATAAAATCATTATTATGTACAACGGGTTCAAACAACTGGTAAACATTTCTTTTGTACTTATCCCCTTTGATACCCTTTCTGTTTTAGGTAATTCCAAACGCCAAAACAGGAATCCGTAAATAATGGTAGGAATAAAAAGAAGGCAAATCAATACGCGCCAGTCCAGGTGCATTTTTTCCAGAAATAAATAAGCCAATACTCCACCGATACCAATACCTCCGGGAAACCATACATGAAAACGATTTAACATGGTAGTCTTATTATTTGGGTACAAGGTTACTACCAAAGGATTGCAGGCTGCTTCTACCATTCCATTGGCAATACCAATAAAAAGAGTGCCTATGAAAAGCATAGTAGCATCTTTTGCAACCAAATAAATTATCACTCCAATGAAATGGCCGAAGAACGCAATCCCCAACAATGGTTTCATTCCTATAACATCACATAAAGGACCTCCAAATATCATAGCAAGCGTAAATCCATAAAATGCGGGAGCAAATATCCAACCTAATTGCTCATTTGTTAAATGAAATTCATTTCCCCAGATATCTGGCAATGCGGCACGAAAGGCAAAAGTCATAGCGGTTGCAATTAATGCAATACGCGAGGCAAGAAAAAGTTTATTCGTTTGAATATTGGCAGGCATAATCGTTGGTTTATGTTTAAATCAAAAAAGAGTTAAAAAAAAGAAATGTAATATTATTGAATTTTAGGTAAAAATGGATTTAAATTAATAATTGTTTTTAGCTACGGTTAAAACAGTGAAATTTAAATGCAAATATATAAGCACATTTTCCTTCAATCGTGTTTGGAATATAAAAAATAAATACCTATTGATCATTACCAACTTCAGGAGATTGATAAACAAAAAAAACGCAGCTTAGCATGGCAATGAAAATATTCTGAAATCAAGCCCGGTTACCCCACTGTAAATATTTTATTAAAAGTACATAATTTTTATCCGTAAAATTGTAAAAAGTTTCACCTTGCAAAAATTTTAAAGAAACCATTTTTAAAACGATTTATATGAAAAGAAAATTACGAATGGGAATGATCGGCGGCGGTAAAGATGCCTTTATAGGGGCCATACACCGCTTCGCATTTAATATGGATGGCCTGGTTGAATTAGTTTGCGGAGCCTTAAGCATCAACCCCGAAATTGCAAAAGATTCAGGCCAGTCATTATTTCTTCCCGAAGACAGGACTTACCTGACTTACCAGGAAATGATTGAAAATGAAAGTTTGATGCCTGAAGATAAACGCATCGATTTTGTGACGATCGTGACGCCAAATTTTGCGCATTTCGCTCCGGCAAAACTAGCGTTGCAAAAGGGCTTTCATGTTGTAATTGAAAAGCCGATCTGTTTTACCCTGGAGGAAGCAAAGGAATTAAAACAAATTGTTGAAGAAACGGGTTTACTGCTTTGCCTTACGCACACCTATTCGGGTTATCCCATGGTGAAGCAGGCAAAGGCAATGGTGAGCGATGGCGCATTGGGAAAGATACGAAAAGTATGGGTGGAATATCCACAGGGCTGGCTAAGCAAATTATCAGAAAGAGAGGGCAATCAACAGGCCGCCTGGAGAACAGATCCCAAACGAAGTGGCAAAAGCGGCGCCATGGGAGATATTGGAACGCATGCCGCTCATTTGTCTGAATATATTACCGGCTTAAAGATCACCCATCTTTGTGCCGACCTGAATATTATGGTAGAAGGCAGGGCGCTGGATGATGATGGAAATGTATTGCTCAAATTCGATAACGGCGCTGCCGGTGTACTGATGGCATCGCAGGTGGCAGCCGGTGAAGAAAATGCATTGAAGATACGCGTATATGGAGAAAAGGGCGGCATCGAATGGGCACAGATGGAACCGAATACTTTGCTGGTAAAATGGCTGGATGCACCCGCACAGGTACTTCGTGCCGGCGCAAATTATGGAGACAGGCTTTCCTCTTTTGCAACCAGTAATTGCCGCACACCGGGTGGCCATCCTGAAGGTTACCTGGAAGCATTTGCCAATATTTATAAAAATTTCGCCAATACTTTGTTTGCAAAAATGGATGGCACCCAACCTTCAAAAGAATCGCTCGACTTTCCAACGGTAGATGATGGTGTAAGGGGAATGGCCTTTATTGACAACGTGGTTTTATCCGCGCAATCGGATATGAAGTGGACGGAGTATGTGGTTTAACGTTGGTCGTTGATCATTGGTGGTTGGTTGTTGACCGATGCTAATTGATCATTTCGTTTCACCTGGCGATTTTTTTGGAACGGGCTAATTACTACTATTAAACATCGTCCCGCTACGGCGGGGCTCACTTGTACGGCATAATCATTATTGATCTTTTTCCACGTTGGAGGTAAAAAAAATCGCTTCGTCATGTAGCAGGTTACCAACGAAATTTGAATAAATAAATTCACCAGGCAATTAAGAGTTGTGAGTAAGCTTCCAAACGACCAACCATCAACAATCAACAATCAACAAACGATCAAACTATCAATTATCAATTATCAATTATCAATTAAATAAACATGCAAACAATACAAGGCCCCGGCATATTCTTAGCACAGTTTGCCGGCGATACCGCTCCCTTCAATTCACTGCCCGCTATTTGTAAATGGGCAAAAGAAAAAGGATTTACGGGTGTTCAGATCCCTTCCTGGGATGCAAAATTCATCGACCTGCAAAAGGCCGCTGAAAGCAAAACCTATGCCGATGAGATCAAAGGTATCGTACAGGAAGCAGGGATGGAAATAACTGAACTTGCTTCTCATTTGCAGGGGCAACTGGTTGCAGTAAACCCTGCCTACGACAAACAGTTTGATGGCTTTGCCCCGCCTTCGGTGCATGGCGATTCAAAAGCAAGAACGGCATGGGCAGTTCAGCAATTGCTATATGCCGCCAAAGCTTCCCAAAATTTAGGATTGAATGCACACGCTACTTTCAGCGGGGCATTGCTTTGGCCAACTGTATATCCCTGGCCGCAACGCCCGGGAGGATTAGTAGAAACAGGCTTTACGGAATTAGCCGCCAGGTGGCTGCCGATATTAAATGTTTTTGATGAATGCGGGGTAGATTGCTGCTACGAAATTCATCCCGGGGAAGACCTGCACGATGGCATCTCTTACGAAATGTTTTTAGAAAAGGTAAATGATCATCCACGCGCCTGCCTGCTGTATGATCCGTCACATTTTGTATTGCAGTGCCTCGATTACCTGGCCTATATCGATAACTACCACCAACGTATAAAGGCTTTTCATGTAAAGGATGCCGAATTCAATCCTACCGG
>JBDTVX010000340.1:0-6347 GCA_040007015.1 Ferruginibacter sp.
ATCCAGCTTTCCCTGGTATTGCTGCTGTATCAGTTCTACAAAGCCCGCAGTGGTGCGTAGTGGCTCCTGCAAATCATGAGAGGCAACGTAAACAAATTGTTCCAGTTCCTTATTCTTTGTCTTAAGTTTCTTATTTGCAAATTCCGTTTGGATGTGTGCATTTTCAGCTTCCTCTCTTGCTTTATGTTCTTCTCCGGCTGATAATACCAGTTGCAGGGTTTTTTCATGCACCTGTTGCTGCAGCTTTTCTTTTTGCGCTTTGATAGCATTCATACGAAAAAAATAAAATGCGATCGCGGCTCCCGGAACTGCCAGGATGACGGCCAGTTTAAACCACCAGGTTAACCAGAAGGGCGGTTTAATGATAAGTTGGATACTTGCTATATTCGTTGACCATTTTCCTTCATTATTTAACCCCTTTACTTTAAACAGGTATTTTCCCGGATCAAGGTTGGTGTAGGTGGCCATACGTGCGGTGCCTATTTCATTCCAGTTAATGTCAAAATTTTCCAGCATGTAGGCATAGTGCTTTTTTTCCGAAGCTGTATAATTCAAGGTGGCGAACTCAAATGAGAAAACAGTATTTGAATAGGGAAGCTCAATAATGCTGGTTTCATTTATACTCTTTATTAAAGGAGAAGCATCATCCTTATTTATTGCGATAGCCACTTCCTTATTGAATACCTGGAAATTTGTAATAACCAATGGAGGCTCAAAAGCTATTGGCTGTATGCTGTCGGGAAAAAATTGGTTAAAGCCATTATTGCCGCCAAAATACATCATGCCCGACCTGCTTTTGCAAAACGCCTGCACTTTAAATTCATTTGATTGTAAACCATCCGATACTCCAAAATTTTTGAATGATTTTTTAAAAGGATTAAAGCGGGAAATACCCCTGTTGGTACTGATCCAAAGATTTTTTTTTGCGTCTTCCAGTATCCCGAAAATTCCATTATCGGGTAGACCGTCAGCCTTTGTATAAATTGTAAACCGCCCGGTTCTTTTATTAAACCAGCTCAAGCCTGTCCTGGTGCCTATCCATAAATTCTTATTGCTGTCCTCTAAGATGGAACTTACACTGTTATTACTAATACTATTCTTTGTATCGTCGTGCAAAAAGCGGGAAAATGTTTTAGTTTTTTTATTAAAATGGCATAAGCCTCCGCCATCGGTGCATATCCACAGTTCCCCATCGCTATCCTCAAAAATGGATACAATATTATTACTTGAAATTCCGTCAATATGATCGCTGTTGTATTGATAGTGGGTAAAAGAATTTCCGTCAGAATTTAATAGATCCAGCCCGCCGCCAAAGGTACCCACCCAGATATTCCTGTCCCTGTCTTCAAAGATCTTCCAGGCATTATTATTATTGAGGCTGGAAGGATTGCCGGGATCATTTTTAAAATGTTTAAAGGTATTATTCGCCGGGTTAAATACCGTTACCCCATCGGCCCAGGTTCCTATCCAGATATTTCCTTTGCTGTCTTCACAGGCAGTTAGTACATGGTCGCCGCAGATACTCTGATCATTATTTTTTTCATGCCGGAAATGTGTAAAGTTGCTGTGCAGGGGATCAAATAAATTCAGGCCGCCACCATCCGTGCCTATCCATATATTGGTTTTAGAATCTTCAAAAATGGAAAGCACCTGGTTATTGCTAAGGCTGTTATTTAGCATCATGTGCTTAAAATGGGTAAACCTGATCTTGTCACGATTAGCGAGGTCAACACCTCCCGCAAAATTGCCCACCCACATATTATTTTTAGCGTCCCTGTAAATAGAATAGACAGAATTATTGCTGATACTCTTATTATCAATTTCATCATTTTTATAGGTAGTAAACGCAGCAGTGGAATAATTAAAGATGGAAAGCCCGCCATTTTCGGTACCGACCCATAGATTATTTTCGGCATCTTCATTTATTGCATACACTGTATTGGCGGGCAAAGTATTAGTATTATTTTCATCGTGCCGGTAATGATAAAATACACCCGTCTTCTGGTCATATAAATCCATACCGGCGCCATCTGTGCCTACCCATAAACGATGCCTGCTATCTTCAAACATGGTGTACACATTATTACCTGCAATAGATGCAGGGATATTTTTATCATGCTCAAAACGGGTAAAAGTTTGGGTTTTCGGGCTGAATAAATTGAGCCCTCCTTTCCAGGTGCAGATCCACAGATTATGGTTCGTATCTTCAAAAATATTTCTTACATGGGAATCACCCAGACTATTTTTGTTGTCCGGGTTATTTTTAAAATGTTCAAACGTATTTTTTACCGGGTCAAACCTATCCAACCCTTCATTCGTACCAATCCATAACTTTCCCTGCTCATCTTCCAATATGTTATTGGCAATATCATGAACGAGGCTGTTCGCATTTTTTGGGTCATGCCTGTATCTTGTAAAATGTTCTGTGTTTCGATCGTACCGGCAAATGCCGCCTCCCAATGTTGCTATCCATAGATCGCCATTTTTACCCTCCATTATGTCGAGGATAAAATTATTGCTAATGCTTTTTTGATCAAGGGGATCGTTCTTGTATATTGTAAATTTATAACCGTCGTATTTATTCAATCCGTCACGGGTGCCAAACCACATAAAGCCTCGTCTGTCCTGTAGTATGCAAAGTACGTTGTTTTGAGAAAGTCCTTCAGCGATTCCTATATGGTCAAATTGTACAGAATGCTTTTGCGGATATGCAAAGAAACTGCAAACCTGTAAAAAAAGACATAATAAAAGTCGCAAATTTTTCATGATATTTCTGCTTTCATATTCCCGGGCTAATTTATTTTATCTATTTTTCAAAAATGACACCCTGTATATAATAGGAGGCATGGTTAATTAATCTGACTCTAAGCAATTGGCAACAAGCATTCATTTTTCAACAGAATAAAAAAAGCCTCCTGGTATAGAGGCCATAAATCTTCCAGCAAACTCAATATTTTTATTCCTAAAAAAATGTTGAGTTTGAACGGCTTTACATAGGGGTATAACTAATCAATTTTCTTAAACAGGGGCATTTGAAAATTTGCCTGTTTCCGATTTAGTAAAGATAAAAAAATCTGAAAGATAAAATGTAGAAAAGCCAATTGGTACAGTGTAGTTAATCATCTATAGAGAGGCGTCGGGCCCACGGCTCCGGCAAGCTGATCCTGTATTTTGAAAGATGAAATTCCGGTGGGTGGTTGAGGGAAGGAAGGTAGGGATAGTAAAAAAAAAGCTTCCACAGCTACCAGTTTTTCATAGCCTGTGGAAGTAAGATTTTTGTGAACCAGCTTTCGTAAAGTTCACCTTTGCAATTGGATTGCCGAGGACGCAACGCAGATTTTTTTCCCCTGTTTTTAGTGTTTCAGGTTTTTTTGCCATTATCGCTTTTTGCGGCATAGGCTAATAGAATATTGTCTTTTGGTTTTTGGGCTCATCATCGCTTTTTACGGCATAGACCCGGATATTGGTTTTGTTGATTCTTCTGCAGGATTTGGATTATAATTTTCGAATCTGACCGGTGGTATCTTATCAATCATTTCCTGACACAAGGGTGAGGTGCTATGGATTAACCAACAAGCGCAATATTGACCTTTTTGTGCAGTGGGGTAAATACTGTCATTGTAGTAATAATTCTATACACCGGCGTGGTAATACGGTTTTTACGGATATTATTGTTACGCCAGTGAAAAGTTATTCGCCGATATTGCAAAGGCTGGGGCTTGATTTTGGAACCGCACTTCAACATCCGTTGAACTTATAGCGGAATAACCTTAGGTGCCGACCGCTATAAGACCCCAGTAAGTCATCGTTATTCGCGGCTGCCTTACTTTTCTTCAAGCCATATTTACCTGCTGATAAAACATATTTTCAATAATGGATCGTAAGAAGTTATGATATATTTGCAGAAAAAAATCTTTCTTCCGGATGAATGCTGACAATGAAGACCTGTTAATAGAGTCAAAGCCACTGCATCAAACTGCGGCTATTTCTTTATTAAGAACCGTGCTTAGCCTTGCGCTTTTTATTGCTGTTGATTACTGGATCTTTAAAAGCTGGGGCGCCGTGTTTTTATTGGTAAGCGTGATATTTCTGCATGAGCTGGGGCATTTTATTGCAATGAAAATATTTGGCTACAAAGGAATCAGTATGACATTCATTCCATTTATGGGTGCGTATGTTTCCGGGGAAGCCACTCATTTTTCAAAATATAAAAAAATAGTTATGCTGCTCGCCGGCCCGCTACCGGGGATCATCATTGGAATGGTGCTGCTGTTTTTATACCGGCAAAATACCAATGAATATTATTATTTGGCCGCCCTTGCTTTTTTATTGCTGAATATCTTTAATTTATTACCCGTCAGCCCGCTGGATGGCGGCCAGTTTATTGAAACATTGTTTTTCAGTGGCAATCAAATGATTCAAATCATCTTCCTTTTCTTTTCACTGGCAGTGGTCCTTTATTCATTATATGCATTTCAATGGTGGTTCTTAATTGTTATTGCATGGTTTATCATTGTCCGTATCCGATCCCTCCATCTTACATACAGGGTTCGCCTGGAACTCGATAAAAAGAACATTCCCTACGATTGTAGTTATGATGAGTTGACCGATGAGCATTATGCACAAATAAGAGACGTGCTGGTTACACAAAGCAGTTCATTGAGCAGGAGATTTTCACCCGGGGAATACTCCCTAAGGGAAGGCGAGCTGGTAAGTTATATAGAAAGGGTACTGGCACCAACGTATGATTATAATTTAACAGGGGCCCAAAAAGCTATTTTTGTTTTGATCTATTTGCTGGCATTTATATTACCCGTCGTTCAATGGGGTTATTTAAAGGGTTGGTTTTAAAACACAAGTATGCATTTACAGATATTATTATAATTTAACAATAATCATATTTTTTCTCTTTTCATTTTTTTATTCCCCAATGAAATAAGGCAGTCCTTATTTGGTTTCCGATTGATTTGTTTCATGCCATCGTGTATTTGCGGTTTTTTTTTTGGCACGTGCCGGGTTTAATATGTAAGAAATGACAATTTATGGCACGGTTTTGGAAATCTAGGTTCGGGCGCCCAGAAATTTTAATAATTAAAAAACAATTACTAAACTATAATATTATGAATACTACAGATAATTTTCCAACTGCAGAACCACAAAGAGCACCGTCGAATAATAATTCAAGAAATATTATCATCGGGGTTTTAGCAGCTGGTATCATTGGTTTGAGTGGATACCTGATCGTTGATAAAAATAAAACAGTTGAAGTTATCCACCAACAGGAAACTCAGATTGCTACTGTAAATACTGAAAAAAGTGATGTACAGAAAAGTTTTGATGCATCGCTGGCAAGGCTTGATTCCATGTCGACTGCTAACAAGGGACTGGAAGGCAAATTAACTGCAAAAAATGGTGAGATATCCAAAGTAAAATCAGAAATACGCAGCATATTAAATAAGAAAAATGCGACTGCTGCAGAATTGGCAAGAGCAAAAACCCTTATTGATTCTTTAAATGGAAAGATCGAAAGCATGCAGGTGGAAGTAGCCCGTTTAACACAGGAAAACCAGGGTTTAACAAATGATAAAGTGGTATTAACCCAGGAAAAGGAAAAATTAAATACCGACCTTACTGCTACTACAGCTGTAAAAGAAGAACTCGCAAAAAAAGTGGATGTAGCTTCTACTTTGAATGCTTCTAACATTACCATTACTCCAATCAACATAAAAAATAACGGTAAGGAAAAAATATCTACTGTTGCAAAGCGTGTAGACAAACTGGTTGTTAGTTTTGATGTTGACAACCGTATTGCACAACCTGGAATGACCGATGTTTATGTATTGGTGATCGGCCCGGATGGCAAATCTTTATCAGCCGAAGCATTGGGTTCAGGCACATTTACAACACGCGATGAAGGTGATAAATCATTCACTGCAAAAGTACCGGTTGATATAGTAACAGCTAAAAAGAAGAATGTTGAATTTGCTTTTAAACCAGGTGAAAATTTTCAACAGGGAAATTATACTATTCAAATTTATCAAAATGGATTTAAGATTGGGGAAGGAACCCGTTCGTTAAAAAAGGGCGGTTTATTCAGTTAGTCTGAACTGATCCGTACCTTCTATATATACAGTTTTTCTATTAAAAAGAGCTACCTGAATTCCGGTAGCTTTTTTTATTTTTATACCGCCGGCAAAAAAATCACACCACCGGGTTTTATAATATTATGAGTATATAAATCTAATAAATATTGTGTTGCCCTTTGTAATTTATACCTAGTGTCTGCAAGAAAGCTGTAATTGATGACTGATAACGGTCTCAAACGATTTTTCGTTTCGAATCTTATT
>JBDTVX010000341.1:0-6335 GCA_040007015.1 Ferruginibacter sp.
TCACATATTCGTTGCTGTTACTGGCGCTATGCCAGATATCCATACTCCTAAAATGAGAGCGGTCAGGATTTGGATAACCGACACTGTTCAGGATCGCCAGGTCGCCATTATCATACAATCCTTTAAATGCTTCCAATGCAGGGTTGAGGCCGACCTCCCCGGTTAATGGCAACGCTTTATCTTTTAAAATACCCAACCGGGGCCTTGCTTTATAATAAATGTCATTCTGCACAGGAATAACCGTATTCAACCCATCATTACCCCCGCTGAATTGTATTACCACTACTACCTTATTACCCGGTGGCACCATCGCGGGTCTTTCAAATGCCTTTAGAAATCTGGGAAGCATAAGTGAAGCGGTGGCCAGCGACCCGATCTGTAAAAATTCTTTGCGTTTGATAAGCATGATAATATATTTTTAAAAAGACCTCATTATTAAGACCTCACCCCCAACCACCCGAAAGGTGGGACAGGCTCTCTCCGATGGCAGAGAGGAGCCTGACCCTGCGAATGGAAAACTCTTTCTTTTTGCAGTCTTTCTATTTTCTTATTAAGAAATACCGGCAATTAAATTACAATGTTGTCCCCTCCATCATCTCCTCCATCATCTCCTCCATCATCTCCTCCATTTCTCTTCCCTCGAGGGTAGGATAGGTGGGGCTTCTAACACAACTGGTACTCCGGTGTACTCATCAAATTAATGATGACACTTTTAATATAATTTTCCCTGCTTTCGTTATTGATGTATTTTGCCAGCAGATTGCTGCTTACCCTGCTCCGGGTTTGTAGAACCGTTTCCGAAATTTTTGATAACAGGTTTTCCTTTGACACCTTTTCAAATATTTTTGCAGCCATTTGCCAATCCACTTCGGCCATTACTTTTTTACCTGCATAGGTGATATTTTTTTGTAAGGATGCTTTCTTTTTTTCATCCGCCATTTGGCCCATCATTACATCATCATCAGTTTTGGGACGGATGTTGACGACTTCATTTGCCGTTATAATTTGCGGAATACGCAACCGCAACATGAGCGTGCTGCTGTCGATCCAGCTTTTGCCCCCGGGCCAGCCTGCCACATTAGGGGGATAAAAAAGTATTTGGCCCAATGCCCGCTGAAATAATAATTGCATCGCATCGTTTTCCAATTCCAGCGGCAGCAGCCTGCGGATCCCCACCAACAGATCAACCGGTGATTTTATTTTGGTGCCGATATTTTTTTCATCATAAAACCAATCGCTTGTGAAAATATCCTCCATCAGTTTTTTTATATCATACTCATTTTTATAAAAACGATCGGCTAACCATTCTACCTTCTTTTCATCCGGATTTTCATTTACAAAATAGCGGTAAATTTTTTGGGTGATATAAATAGCCGTTTGCTTTTGCTCCAATAAAATATCGATGATGTTGTCTCCATTAAAATTGCCGGTTTTTCCTAAAAATGTTTTACCCCCATCATCATGCTGGTTATTTCTGAAAACAAATTCTGCCTGCAGGTTAAAGCTCCATCCGGTAAAAGACCTGGCGGCCTCTTTTACATCATTTTCTGTATAATTGCCCCTACCCATCGTAAATAATTCCATCACCTCCCTGGCAAAATTTTCGTTGGGATGCTGCTTCCGGTTTTGCTGGTTATTTAAAAATTGCAACATCGCCGGGTTCTTACTTACGGCCCGTAACAGGTCTCCAAATTTGCCGAAGGCATTCGTGCGTATAACATCCAATAACTGTTGCTGGTAAAAAATATTGATCACCCTGCAGGCAAAATGGCCATGCCAGAAAAGGCTCATCTTTTCTCTAAACTGCGCTTCACTGTTGATCATCTCCCCCATCCATCGCAGGTTAAGATTTTTGAGATCTTCCCTGGATTTTTGGCGTATCGCCTTCTTTTCTTCCTGGGTAAGCTTTTGCATTTCACCAAGGTCCTGCACACCTTTTAACAGGCCATCCATCATATTAGATGCCACTTCAATATTTTCAGGCTTTTTTGCGGAGGTTTCTAACAAAATGCTCCATAATTTTTTTTGTGAAAGCCCATCCAGATCCGCCGCATTTTCGGCCATGGGACCAAAAGCGGCCCTCCATAAAAGATGTTGATTTTTTAACCGGTTTGAAACTTGCATTAATAGGTTCGGTTTAAATAAAGATTGAATTATTACCAGTCAGTGTTATGACCGGATCTTTATAAACTAGTTTAATTACCGGGCCAATAAATCTGTACAGATTAATTAACGGTTATCAATATTAAATAGAAGGAGCGCCGAAATAACTGTGTAACACTGTTGGTAACAGGATACCTGTTTCTGTTTGATTATTTTCCAGTAAACAAGCCACTATCCTGGGCAATGCCAGGGACGATCCGTTCAATGAATGCAACAATTGGGTTTTACCGCCGGCGTCTTTATACCTTATCTTCATCCGGTTGGTTTGAAAAGTTTCGAAGTTACTGACAGAGCTTACTTCCAGCCATTTTTGCTGTGCAGCACTGTACACTTCAAAATCGTAGGTGAGGGCGCTGGTAAAGCCCATATCGCCTCCGCATAAGCGAAGTATGCGATAGGGTAATTCGAGGGATTGCAATAATTTTTCTACAAGGTCTACCATTGATTCCAATACGATATAACTTTCACCCGGATGCACCAATTGTATTATTTCCACTTTATCAAACTGGTGTACCCTGTTCAATCCACGGACATCACTGCCAAAGCTACCCGCCTCCCTTCTGAAGCAGGGCGTATAAGCCGTCATTTTTACCGGAAGATCGCTCTCTTTAACAATTTCATCCCGGTAAATATTGGTAACCGGTACTTCCGCGGTAGGTATTAAATATAACCCGTCTTCCCTTACATGATACATTTGTCCTTCCTTATCCGGCAACGACCCCGTACCGTAAGCGGAAGCCTCATTTACCATCAGCGGGGGTAAATATTCTGTATAGCCGGCTGCTGTATTATAATCTAAAAAATATTGTATCAAAGCCCTTTGCAATTTAGCGCCCCTCCCCTTATACAAAGGAAATCCACTGCCGGTTATTTTAGCCCCGGTTTCAAAATCCACAAGCGCGTATTTTTTTATCAGATCCCAATGAGGCTGTGCATTTGCAGGTAAAGTGGGTATGGTTCCGCCTTCCCTGACCACTTCATTTTCTTCCGGTGTTTTACCTTTTTTTACAGAGACATGAGGAAGGTTCGGCAATTTTACTAATTCATCCTGGAGTTGTTTTTCTGCTACACTTAATTGTTCGTTCAATTGCTGGATGCCTGTTTTATTCAGGGCAACCAATTGTCTTTTTTGTTCTGCCGCTTCTTTTTCCCCTTTACCCATGAGTAAGCCAATTTCTTTACTGGATGCATTTATTTCACCTTGCAATGTTTCAGTTGCTACCTTTAATTTACGCACCTGCTCATCCATTTCCACTACTTTATCCACTACTGATAAATCATAGAAATATCTTACACTTAACCTTTCTTTTACCAATTCAACGTGCTGGCGGATAAAACTGATCTGTAACATTTTCTAAAAATTTTTGCAAAGGTAATGTTTTGATTTTTTGGCAGGACATGGTCTGTTCTTTCAATTGCAATACAATAATGCACCTGAAAAGGCCACGGCCTGTTCCTATAAAAAACATCGCACATTTTTATCCTGCATGAAGATTTATATTTGCAGCATGCAACATGCAAAAGACGATTTACAGGTAAGGTGGCTGAAGCTTCGCATTAGATTAAAAGAAACCTATGGCATTAAACCGGATATGGATGGAGTGCTTTTTTTAATAGGCGTACAGGAACTGGGCAGCGGCAAACAGGTATATACCAAAGAACAGAAACAGGATCTCATGCATATAGCGGTTTGTACGGTATTAATGCAAAGTGGCTATTATATGCTGGAAGGTTATGATGAAGAAGGCTGGCCGCATTTTAAACAATTAAAGGAAATGCCCGGGTTTAATCTTTTTGAGCAGGAAAATTTCTTAAAGGACCATGTTTTGCTTTACTTTGAGCAATTTTTTAAAAATGACAATTGATCCCTATGCATATTTTTTATAAGCTTACCCTCACAATATCTGTATTATTCAGCGTATCTGTTTTACATGCCCAGGTAAAGACCCAGGCAAAGAAAAAACAAATAAAAAAAACAGTATCAGCACCAGTAAAACCAAAGGAAAAGCCAATTGCTACCATGTTGCCTGTTAAAATATCCGGTGTTAGAGTAAAAATAACTACGGATATGGGTGAAATAATAGTCAGGCTCTCTGATAAAACACCACAGCACCGCGATAATTTTATAAAACTTGTGAACGATCATTTTTACGACAGCCTTCTTTTTCACAGGGTCATCGCCGGCTTTATGATACAGGGTGGCGACCCGGAAAGTAAAAATGCGCTTCCGGATATTATGCTGGGGAAGGGGGATGTTGGCTATACCATCCCGGCAGAATTTGATTCCACCTTATATCATAAAAAAGGAGCACTGGCAGCGGCCCGGACCGATAACCCGGAGAAGGCCAGCAGCGGTTGCCAGTTTTATATTGTACAGGGGAAAAAATATGCAGACGACGAGTTGAATGTAATCGAAATGAAAAACGGTATTCATTTTTCGCCAGCCAAACGCATGACTTATAAAATGCTGGGAGGAACTCCTAAACTCGATATGAATTACACCGTATTTGGCGAGGTGGAAACTGGCATTGAAGTGGTAGACCAGATCGCCCAGGCACAAAAAAATGAGTTTGACCGCCCGGTTAATGATATCCATATGAAAATGGAGGTAATAAAATAAATATTACGAAAGACAAGAATTCCGGTTTAAGATTGAAGGTGGCGGCTCCAGGTCGTAATTCATTCGGCCGGGAAATAAAAAAATGATTTAATTTGCAATTATATATTCTAATAAATAAACAAAGACCGCACACCTTAACTTAAAATTATATGAACTTTCCAGAAAATCTCCGCTACACCAAGGATCATGAATGGGTATCATTAGATGGCAATACCGCTACGGTGGGTATTACCGATTTTGCCCAGGGTGAATTAGGCGATATCGTATATGTGGATATTGCTACCAAAGGAAAAACATTGACCGCGGAAGAAGTTTTTGGATCCGTAGAAGCGGTAAAAACCGTAAGTGATCTTTTTTTACCTGTACCCGGAACCATTATAGAAGTGAATCCCGCCCTGGAAGCACAACCGGAGTTGGTTAACACAGACCCATATGGTGCGGGCTGGATGATAAAAATGACCGTAGAAAATGTAGCAGACATAGAAAAACTGATGACTGCGGAAGCATATACTGCTCTTGTTGGATAGTATCGCCAAAACAGTGTCATACAAACTGTTTTTTAGCCCAAAGGTGGATACATCTTAACTTCAATTTAAATGAAGCAAATTAGCATTTCTAAATTTATACCTGCCATCGCGTGGTTTTTTGTTGTGCTGATTTTAATATGCATGCCCGGTAAAGATATTCCCTCAACGCACTGGCTCGATAAAATTTATTTTGATAAGTGCGTCCATACGGGCATTTTTGGTTTGCTGGCATTATTGTTTATGCTACCTGTGGCTCTTTCACCGGTTAAGCATAAAGAAAAAATACAATACTTTATCGTTATCGCCATAGCCACTTCGATATGGGGACTCACTACTGAATTTATTCAAAAATACTGGGTACCGGGCCGCAGCTTTGACCTGTTTGACTGGGCTGCAGATAGCCTGGGCGCATTCATCGCTTTTATCATCTGCAGAAAAAGGTATAGTAAGCCATTATAAGTTTAAATTTGGTTACAATATATTCTAAACTTGCTGCATATTCAGCTTTTTAGTACATTTGCCTATATGTTGAACGTAGAGAATATGGAGTACAATACTACCCGCAATCATTTAACCATGAGAGAATATGGCCGTCATATTCAGAAAATGGTGGAATACCTGCTAAGTATTGAAGACAAAGAAAAGCGCCAGCGAAACGCAATGGCTTTAATAGAATTGATGGGGTTTTTAAACCCGCATTTAAAAAATGTGGAAGATTTCCGTCATAAATTATGGGATCATCTTTTCCTGATCAGCGATTTTAAACTGGACGTAGAAAGCCCGTATCCCATCCCAACAAGGGAAACACTAAAGGCCAAGCCTGAGCCATTGGGTTATCCAAAAAAATATCCCAAATTTAATCATTTAGGGAAGAATATTGAAGTAGTTATCAATAAAGCACTGAAAGAAGAAAATCCGGAAAAACGGCAGGGATTCGCGAATGCCATCGCTTATTATATGAAGCTTACTTACAGCAACTGGCATAAAGAACTGGTGCATGATGATAATATCCAGAGCGAATTGCA
>JBDTVX010000342.1:0-6329 GCA_040007015.1 Ferruginibacter sp.
ATTCTGCAGGTAAATATTTTCTGATATCATCATTCAGACTTACTTTTTTATCTTGAATAGCATTAGCAAGCAGAAGTCCGGTAAACGTTTTAGTGAGAGAACCAATTTCGTAAACAATTGACTGATAAATTTATATGTTATGTTAGAAATAGAACATATCGGTATCGCTATAAAAGAACTGGCAAGTTCAGATACTTTATTTGAGAGATTATTTAACAGCCCATGCTATAAGACAGGTTAAAGTTTAGGGGTTAAGGGTTGGGGGTTGGGGTTGAGGGTTGGTCGTTGAATGCGGGATGGTATCTATGCTAACGACCAACGATCAACCATCAACGAACAACCCTTACGAACAACGATCAACTAATTTAAAAAAGGATTATGCAATTGCTCTTCTTCAATAGTAGTAGCCGGGCCATGCCCGCTGTATACAACTGTTTCGCCGGGTAATACCAACAATTTATTTTTAATATTTTTCAATAAAGCCAGGTGATCGCCCATTGGCAGATCCGTTCTGCCAATTCCACCCTGGAACAATACGTCGCCTCCAATTATAAAATTTTGCCTGGCACAATAAAAACAAATACTGCCTGGTGAATGGCCGGAAGCTTCTATTATTTCCAATTCATCCTTGCCTAATAATATTTTGTCGCCTTCTTTTAAAAGAATAAATTTCCCCGTGTAGTTATCAAATGGCAGATTGTACATCAGCCCCGAGGTAGGCGCATAATCCAGTACCTGCCTCTCCTTTTCATGGATCTGGAGTACCAGCTGGTAGGTGTCAGCTATGAATTTATTGCCAAACACATGGTCAAGGTGGCAATGCGTATTCAGTAACATTGCCGGAGCCAAACTATTTTGGGAAATAAATTTCTTAATTTGTTCCCTTTCTTCTTCAAAATAACAACCAGGATCAATTATTATGCATTGCTTAAACTCATTATACAACAAATACGTATTTTCCCGGACAGGATTAAAAATAAAAGACTGGATTTTTAACATTAGCAATTTATTTACTTACTTAATAAAGCGATATTTTTATGATTGGTTTGAATAGAGTAATTTTATTATTAAATATCAAATTCCGCATGGCAAAGTTCAGAATAATTTTCACAATAGTATGCATTGTTTTGGTTGGGTCTTATCCAGTATCGGCCCAGGTAAATAATGTTGAGTTTGGTAAAAACCGTGTGCAATATAAAAAGTTCAAATGGCAATTTTATCAAACAAGGAATTTCAATGTTTATTTTAATCAGAATGGCCAGGAACTTGCAAAATTCGTTGCACAGGTGGCAGAGGAGGAGGCCCCCAAAATAGAAGCATTTACAGAATACAGCCTTCAGCGGAGAGCTTATGTTATTGTGTACAATGAATTTGCTGATCTTCAGCAATCGAACATCGGACTGGGTATCGACTGGCAGATCACCGGCGGAGCCACCCAACTGGTAAATAATAAAATGGTGGTTTATTTTAATGGCGACCATGCTCATTTACGAAAACAAATCCGGGAAGGCATTGCCCGTATATTAACGGACAATATATTATTTGGCGACGACCTGGGTGAATTTGCCGGGAACCAGGCGCTGCTGGATTTGCCAAAATGGCTAACCGATGGATATGTGGCTTTTGCCGGTGAAAACTGGAGTACTGCCTTGGATGATGAATTGAAAAGTGAAATACTCAGCGGCAATTACAAAAATTTTTACGCGTTTGCCTTTGAGAAGCCATTATTAGCAGGGCATTCTTTCTGGCACTATATTGAAGAAAAATACAAAAAAGAGAATGTTACTTACCTGCTATACCTCGCCAGGGTGTATAAAAATTTGAACCGGGCATGCCAGCAAATATGTAAGCAAAAGTTTAAAGCAGTGCTCGCCGACTTTATGGAATTTGAGGAAGATAAATATTCCAATGATATCAGGAAGAGAAAGCCCTATCCCAAAGGAAGTTATATTGAAAGCTTTGACATCAATAAAAGGCAGGACTATTCCCGGATCAATGTAAATCCCAACGCACGTAATAATTCCTTTGCAGTCGTGGAATTTAAAAAGGGGATCGTAACATTAAAACTGAGCGAAGATTTTGATTACACTACTTTATTGAGATATGGCATCCGGAGTTATAAGAACGAAACCAACCCGGATTACCCCATAATGGCATGGGACCCAAAAGGAGCCAGGCTTACTGTAATATACAAGGAACAAGGGAAAATAAAATTATTTGTATATGATATAGTAACCAGGTCAAAAATCATCAATCTTGATTTAACGGATCAATTTCAACAGATACAGGACGTAAAATACATGCCGGATGGCAGAACCCTTTTATTTAGTGCTGTAAAGAACGGGCATACGGATATTTTTACTTTCAAACTGGAAAATGAAAAAGTAAAACAGATCACGGACGATGTGTATGACGACCTGGACGCTACTTTTGTGGCATTCCCGGGCAAATCCGGAATTTTGTTTGCAAGCAACCGTCCCAATCCTGCTGCTAAAAGCGGCGACACGGTTTTGCCCAGTAAAAACAATTACAATATTTTCATGATCACCGACAACGGAGATAAAACAGAATTCAACCAGATCACGCAGTTGTCTCACCTGAGGTATGGTAATGCACGCTACCCGATGCCTTATAACAATCTTCATTTTACCTTTGTCAGCGATGAAAATGGGGTGGCCAACAGGTATGCAGGCTTCTTTATGACCAAGGGTGCGGGCGTGGATACATTGGTGTTGATAGCGGATGAAATTCTGCGGAATCCTTCGTTAAAGCAGGTGGACAGTACCTTAAATTTATATAAAAAAACTGATGTGGATTCCATTGCCATCGTATCAGTTTCAGAAGATACAGCATATACTTTCCCGCTATCAAATTATGAAAGCAGCATTGCGGAAACAAGGGTCGCAGGGATCAATAACCAGGTAAGCGAGGTTACAAGGCAGAGTGATGAAAAAACTTTATACAAATTGAAAATTGATGAAAATACACTTAAAAGACGTAATATTTCTGTGCCCCCTACCACTTACATGAGAGGAATAGTAATGGGTGATAAAATAGAAAAAGGTGTCACTGACATTTACGACAAACCCCTTGGCAATAAGGATACCGTTCAAAATAAAAATGATCTTTTTCAAACTGAATTTGAAAATGAAAAAAAAGACAGCGGCAGGATTGGGAAAAATTATGCCGACGAATATGAAAAGAATGATGTGTTGAAAAAATCAAAATTATACGTTTACAAACCCGTAAAATTTGGAGCGGATTATGGAGGAATTTCATTTAATAATTCCGTATTGTTCAACGCTTACCAGCCGTACCAGGGAGGCCATGGGCCGATCTATCTTTCTTCAAATACAGTAATAAACGGTTTGATAAGATTAGGTACTTCCGAATTGCTGGAAGATGTAAAAATTACCGGCGCATTTAAAATCTCTACTAATTTTAGGGACAATGAATGGTTGCTAAGCTATACAAATTTAAAGCGGAGAATTGATTGGGGCCTTACCTATTACAGAAATGCACTGGGCTACAGCAATGCCAAGCAATACACCAATATTTACCAGGGAAGCATAGCCTATCCTTTTGATAATACAAAAAGGATCAAACTGGACTTTGGCATCAGGAGCGACAGAACTGTCAGGTATTCTGATATTAATGACCAAACCAGCTTAACGACCCCTGATTTTAAGCAAAAATTTGTTACCACCCATACCGAATATGTGTATGACAATACGCTTAATCCTGTTGAAAATATCTGGAACGGCCTGCGTTATAAATTTTATTTTGACTGGAATACAAATATCAGCGGACGTTCTGATACGCTCAATTCCGGTAAATTCAATTTTGACTGGGGTGTAGACGCCCGCTACTATTACCCCATTTACCGGAATTTTATCTGGGCCGGCCGTGCTGCTGCCGGGTTTAGCTGGGGGCAACAAAAATTAATTTATTATGCAGGAGGCACAGATGGTGACCTTTTCCCGAAATTTAACGACAACCCACCGGGTGCGCCAGGCAATTATTACGCCTTCCAAACCCTTGCCGTAAATTTAAGAGGTTTCAGACAAAATATTTCCAATGGAAACAATAACATTATACTAAACAGTGAGTTTAGGTTACCCGTATTTACCACCCTGTTTAGCCGTCCGATCAACAATGCGTTTCTGCGTAATTTCCAGTTGATACAATTTTTTGATTTGGGCGGGGCATGGAGTGGAGATTATGGCGGATTAAAACGCCCTTCTGTTATTATTGGCCAGGCTCCCGTACAGGTGCTTAATAAAGTAGGTGGCATAGGGCCATTTGCAGGCAGCTATGGTTTTGGAGCCAGGAGCACCGTATTAGGCTATTTTTTAAGATTAGATGCAGGTTGGCAAATGAATGGTTTCTTTAAACACTCCCCGGTACTAAATTTAAGTTTGGGACTGGATTTTTAGGCGTTTCAGAATGCGGTCGGCACCGAAGGTCAGACCGCATTCTGAAACGAAGGTCAGACCGCATTCTGAACGAAGGTCAGACCACATTCTGAAACGAAGGTCAGACCGCATTCTGAAACGAAGTTGACCGCATTCTGAAGCGAGGTTTACCGCATTCTGAAACGAGGTTGATTGCGCATTCTGAAGTGACGTTAGATTCTATTCCGACAAAAAGAAGGGTAACCTGTCTGCCCCTCAACGGGTATGCGGTCTGACCTGCGGTGCCGACCGCATACCCGTTGAGGGGGCAACCGCAAGGGTTGCACCCTGCTAAAAATCAATTTTGGCAAAGCATACCTGGTTGCGGTAGGTACATGGAATAATAATTTGCCTTGCCCCTACCTGTTTGCTTAGTTTTGGCATATACTCATATCCCCGGTCAATACTTTTAATAGTAGGGTTTCTCCTGATCGAGCCGTTTGAAGTAAGGGTGTTATCCGTCAAAAGCTTATCTCTTTTTTCCAGCAGGTTAAATAAGAAATGTATCTCGGATTCAGTAATAAAGGTAGAAAAAGACAAATAATTATCGTTGTCATCCGCATACTGTTCCTTGCTGATAATTTTACTCCATGAAACATTCCCCGATTTACTGATATTCAGTAACAGGATATTGTCATAATAATAACGGGTGCTTTGATTATTATTAAATCTGTTGTAGGGACGGTAATATCCACCATACGACGGGCTGCTATAGTAGTAATAATCATAAGGGTTTAAATAAGGCGACCCATATAGATAATCCCAGCGGTTCCATCCATTATTATTGCCGCTTGTCTGGGATGAATAATCTTCCGCCGCTAATAAATAGCTGCCATCCCTTTTTAATAGTATACTCCGAATAAAAAAATCATTCAGCGCAAGCTTTGCATTACCCTTTGATTTAGCGAAATTCCGGATGCTGTCATCCAGTTTTGTAAACACGTTGGCATAAGTGCTATCGCCCCTTACATCCCATATATTACAAAATATACCTTCGATGTTCCCACGCCGTTCGGTATAGTAAAAAGAATTGAACAGGTAACGCTTATTTACATTATCGATTTTTATTTTTATTTCATCAATAAATAACTCGCCCAAATTTATTTTTTTTGTGGCAAAAGTATCCTGGAGAGGCGCTTTGGAAATAAGGTAAAGAGAAGAAATTACAGACCTGCTGCTTGATTTTACAGCTTTTGAAAAAATAAAATTACCGTCGTTATCCAGTAAAAAATCACTGTACACATCATTGCGGTCATCATGATCAACTACCAGCCGCGATTTATGCACAAATTGAAGTTTGCTATCCAGGAGCAAGGTTACAAAATTAAATTTATCATCCCTCTTTTGAATTTTGAATATCATGATCTGCTTCTTGTCATCACTGTTGATGGTGCTGTATATTTTATTATCCCCCAAAATGCCTACATGGGTCGTATCCAATTGCATGGGCTCTCCAATCAAATGCCCGTTGAAATCCATTTTCGCACCCATACAGTACACAACGTTCCTTCGCTGGTACTGGTAAACAAAATAGAAATTATCAGCAAATGCGATATAATCTACATTAAAGGCTTTATCAGGTATAAAATCAAGGTCCACCCTTTCCTTGAGCGACATATCATCGACATTATAAACACTTAGCGCGTATTTGTACCGGGCATTCTTAAATACAATAATATTATTGTTCATCTTTCCAATTACATCAAAATTGATATCCCGGTTATCCTCGCGCAACGGCTCGGAATAGGTAATGTGCTGGGCAAAAGAAAGCGTTGGAAGAAGCAGCAAGTACGTTACATAAATTATTCCTTTCATAGTATGACTATCTTTACAATAATAAAATTAAGCTTTTAACAGCAATGATTTTGTGAATAT
>JBDTVX010000343.1:0-6292 GCA_040007015.1 Ferruginibacter sp.
TCGAAACGAAAATCTTTCAGAATCCTTATCATTTCTCAATTATAGAGTTTTCTTGTAGACACTAATTATACATAACTATTCTAACAGTTTGTAACGGTGTCAAAGGGTTCTGCCTGTCCTTAGATATAACATTTTTCAGTGCTTCGGTCACAAATATTAAGATGCATGCGTTGTGCTTGCTGAATGTAAAGATGAAAATATAAGCTTCAATACCGAACAGAATCCGAAATCAAAAAATCAGACATCAGACATCAGACATTAAGTTAGTATTTTGGCGATAATCCGATATTATAAAACATAAAGCTCCATTTATCAGTTTCCTCTGCGATTATTTGTTTTGTACTTCTACCTGCACCATGCCCTGCTTTTGTCTCAATTTGGATAAGTACCGGGTTAGCGCCTTTTTGTTTTTCCTGCAGGGTAGCTGCAAACTTAAAAGAATGCGCAGGCACCACCCGGTCATCATGATCAGCGGTAGTTATCATTGTTGCAGGGTAAGCCGCCTCCTTCACATTGTGCAGGGGAGAATATTTATATAGATAGTCGAACATTTCCTTACTGTCTGCGGAGGTGCCATAATCGTAAGCCCAGCCTGCCCCGGCCGTAAATTTATGGTACCGCAGCATATCCATTACGCCCACTGCGGGGAAAGCTACCTTGCATATATCGGGGTGCTGGGTAATACATGCACCTATCAGCAAGCCTCCGTTGCTGCCTCCTTCAATGGCCAGCAGATCCCTGGAAGTATATTTGTTATCCACCAGGTATTGGGCGGCGGCAATAAAGTCATCAAACACATTTTGTTTTTTTGTTTTAATTCCCTGCTGGTGCCAGGCCTCCCCGTATTCGCCGCCGCCACGGATATTGGGTACCGCATAGATACCGCCATTTTCTAATAATATTATATTTGATGTGCTGAAATACGGGGTGATATTTACACCAAAGCCACCATAGCCATACAGCAAACAGGGGTTCTTACCATTTAGTTCGATCCCTTTTTTACGGGTAATGATCATCGGTATCTTTGTGCCATCCTTAGAGGTATAAAAGACCTGGCTGGATTCATATTCTTCCGGGTTGAATTGCACCACGGGTTTTTTATAAAGTTCAGTTTTGCCGGTTTCGATAGTAAGTTTGTAAATAGTATAGGGTGCCGTATACCCGGTATAGCCATAGTACAATTCTTTATCATGCTGCTTTGCATAAAACCCGTTGGCGCTGCCTAAACCAGGCAAAGTAATTTCACGAACCTGCTTACCCGTTCTATCATTCTGATATACTTTCGTTACAGCGTCCTTTAAATAACTGCAATAGATATAACCGCCTGCGGATGAACCATTGAGTACTTCCGGCCTGGCATCTACGATCGTTTTCCAATTGGCCTCGGCAGGGCTGGAAATGGGTACGGACACCAGTTTGCCGGTAGGAGCATTTCTATCCGTTTGAATATAAAAATTATTATCATCAATATCGATGATCCCATGCTGGTTCTTCATATCCGTTATAATGGGCTGTATGGCTGCATTGGGTTTGGTGAGATCCAGGATATGCAATTCATTGCCATAGGTTTCATTTGCACCATAAATGATCAGCCATTTTTCATCTTCGCTTACGCCTGCAGAAATGTAGCGCTTTTGTTGTGATGTTCCTCCATAAATAAGTTTGTCTTCTTTTTGCGTCGTTCCCATTTTATGATAATATAACTTATGTATATCCGTAACCCCTGCAAGAAAGCTACCTACTTTGGGGCGGTCGTAAGTGCTGTAATAAAAGCCATCATTCCCTTTCCAGCTTGCCGCACCGAATTTAATATCCTGCATGGTATCACCCACCTGTTTTTTGGTAGCGGCATCCATTACAATCATTTTTTGCCAGTCGCTGCCACCCTCCGAAATATTATAAGCGGCAAGCGATCCGTCTTTAGAAAAATTGATCCCCGAAAGAGAAGTGGTGCCATCTTTTGAAAAGGTGTTGGGGTCCAGGAATAATTCGGCCGCGCCGCCATTTACACTTTCACGATACATCACATATTGGTTTTGAAGTCCCGAATTTTTGTGGTAATAGATGTAATTTCCTTCCCTCGTTGGGGCGGAAAACTTTTCATAATTAAAGAGATTTTCGTATCGTTTGCCAATTGCCTCCCTGAAAGGGATTTGTTTCAGGTAGTTTTCCGTTACCTCATTTTCGGCCTTTACCCATTCCCCTGTTTCCCTGCTGGTATCATTTTCAAGCCAGCGGTAGGGATCGTTTACTTCTGTGCCAAAATAATTGTCTTTTACGAGCGTATCTTTTCTTGTGGATGGGTATTTCACTTCAATGGGTTTAAGATTTGTAATATTTGATCCCGGATTATTATTACAGGCAGCGAATAGAACGATACCGTTCAGCAGGATGAATATTTTTTTCATAATGAATTTATTATTAAAAAGAAAGATAAGTTTTTTTTTGAAATCATTTGAATGCTTTGAAATAAAATTGATTCCTTACGGCGCCCAGCCTGGCTAATGCTTAATGCCATTTTTGTACTTTTTAAAATTTTCTTTGCCACGAATGCACGAATCAGCACAAATAAATTTTTTTTTAAAAAGAAAAGATTACGCAGCTTCTGAGGGACTTTTAGCTCAACCTGCTATTTAATTATAATGAATGAAGATCAAAATAATTATGAATGCGGATCACACAGAAATTTTTATATTTCTCAATCGACTTTAGATATCTCCGCATAATCTGTTTAGGTTTGTAATCAATCGCCCCGGTTTCAATTATCCTTCAACATTTCGGGGTTTGATAAAGTATTCGTATGCTCAAACTAAGGCTCACCTATTTTTTGTTATTTGTTTTTTGTACCTGGCTCGCCCTTGCTACCCGAAGCCACTATCAATGGTTTCACCCGCTTATTGTAGAATATGGCGGGGATATAATCTGGTCCGGGATGTTTGTGTTTTTCCTTCGTATTTTTTTTGTAAATACGGCCTTGTGGAAACTGGCGCTCATCAATTATATAATGGGTGTGGCGGATGAGTTTTCACAATTGTCCCATGCAGGATGGATCGTAGCGGTTCGCCATACTTACCTGGGCCGGTTATTATTAGGGGTGGGGTTTTTATGGAGCGACATTGTTTGCTATGCAATTGGTACTTTGATTGCCTGGGGAATAGCCTTTCTGGTGGATAAACTTAAGCCGGGATCGTTATATAGTAAATCCCGGAGTTTCAAACAAAATAAATAATTTGATGTTTTAATATAAAACGCTCACTGGATGCAAAGTAAAGCAGGTAAAATAATTATATCCGGCAAACCTATTGATGACCATACACGCTGTGCGCATTATCATTCCCTGCTGGATATCATTGCGATTAAATTTAAATGCTGTGATCAATATTATCCCTGCTACTACTGCCACCAGGAAGTGGCGGATCATCCGGCCGGCCTTTGGAAAAAAAATGAATACAATACAAATGCGATATTTTGTGGCATTTGTTTTAATGAAATGAGCATCGCGGTATATAAAGACTGTAATTACCAATGCCCCTTTTGCAACAGCCTGTTTAATCCTGAATGTGTCAATCATGACCACTTTTATTTTGAGCAATGATGACGGTTTTAATTGAAGAAACTATTTGTTCTGTTAATGCGGCTTGCAAAAATTTGTTGTTCCAAAAAAATGACGGATATTTAATTTATAAAACCAGGGTAATAAATTCTCCTTATGAAACGTATTTTTCTTCCGTTATTTATATTTTCCACGTTCTGTTTGTATTCACAAAGATCTGTGGGCATTCTTCAAAGTGAATTGATCTATGGCAGAAAAGATGGCATGGCTTTAACCATGTTTGTACAGGCACCCGGTAGGTCTGTCAATGGAAAAGGGATTATTGTGGTAGAGAGCGGAAACTGGAAATCAAGTTACGACAGGGCGCTGCGGTTCTTAAAGAAAACAAAAATTTATACCGATAACGGGTATACGATCTTTACAGTGCTGCCTGGTTCTCAGCCGAGGTATACGATCCCCGACGAAATTGCAGACCTGAAAAGAGCCGTGCGGTTTATCAGGTACCATGCTAAGGATTATGGTATTGATGGAGGTCATTTAGGGATAATGGGTTTTTCATCGGGCGGACATTTATCCTTGGCGGTAGCGACCGCTGATGACCAGATTGATTCAACTTCTATTGACCCCGTGGACCGGGTTTCTTCCAGGGTTCAGGCCGTTGCCGTGTTTTATCCGCCAACAGATTTTTTGAATTTCGGCAAACAGAATTCCGTCCCTTCAATTAACAGAACCGCATTGATATTGACAGGCGTATATGCGGCTTTCGATTTCAAGGCCTGGAATGATACTACCAGGTCGTTTGCAATAATAACAGATGAGTCAAAAAGATTGCAGATAGCCAAAGAAATTTCCCCGATATATTCAGTAAGCGCTGATGATCCGCCGGTATTGATCTTTCACGGGGATGCAGATGTGCTGGTACCATTGCAACAATCAGAAAGTATCATTAAAAAATTTGAGGAAGTAAAAGTCCCCAACCAGTTAATTATTAAAAAGGGCGCCGGCCATGGATGGAAAAATAATGATACAGAGGAAAAAAATGTGGTTGACTGGTTTGATAAATATTTGAAATGAGGGTTTTGTAAGACGGGTCTAAATACAACGTGGAAAAAGATCAGGAATGGTATGTTGCACAAGAGGGCCCTGCCTGATTGCGCAGGCAGACAGGGACGCAACCCTGCCTGACTGCGTCATGCAGACAGGGATGATGCCATGAAAAACAACAGCCCGGACAAAAAAA
Source organism: Ferruginibacter sp. (assembly GCA_040007015.1). Classification (GTDB taxonomy): domain Bacteria; phylum Bacteroidota; class Bacteroidia; order Chitinophagales; family Chitinophagaceae; genus Ferruginibacter. Next base: position 4,794 of record JBDTVX010000343.1, read on the forward strand.
AATCTTATCAGGATGAAAAGCATTACAGTCATAAAATAGCTGCCGGCCCGATGGAAAAGGATTTCAAATTTTTGTTCGTAAGCCTGCCACTAGTTAGCAGGGGCGGCCATCTCCATATAATCAATCGCAAGATTTGCCATCGTTTCCACGCCTAATTTGAACCCGGTTTCATCAATAAAAAAATCAGGCGTATGATGGGAGGGAGCAGTTTTAGGATCGCCGCCTTTGGGCATGCCGCCCAAATTGAAAAACAGCCCCGGCACTTTTTGCTGGTAAAAAGAAAAATCCTCAGCACCCGTGATCGGGGGCCTCAGCTTTACGTTTTCTTTCCCGGCAGACCGCTGTAAAGAAGCCAGCATCTTCTCCGTTAAGGCCGAATCATTAAAGGTTACAGGATAATGATAGCTATACGGGATCATTACCTCAGCAGTAGCGCCGGCGCTTTCTGCTGTTTTGGTAGCAACCAGCCGTACCCTGTCGATCAGCATTTTTTCATCATCATTATTCAATGCCCGAACGGTTCCCAGCATTTCTACCTGCTCGGGTATGATATTGCCCCGGTTCCCTCCATTAATAGCTCCAATGGTTACAACACCTGCATTTTCCGTAATATTCAGGTTACGGCTAACGATGGCTTGCAGATTATTAATGATCTGTGCGGAAGCAACGATCGGGTCCACCGAAGACCATGGAGCAGCGCCATGGGCCGAACGTCCTTTTACAATTATTTTAAGATCATTGGAACTTGCATAAATACCACCCGGACGATAAGTGAGCCTGCCCACTTCCGTTTGCGACTGGATATGCAATCCAAATATCACGTCCACTGCAGGGTTTTCCAATACACCTTCCTTTACCATCATCTTAGCTCCCCCTTCTTCGCCATAAAGAAGGCCTTCTTCAGCAGGCTGAAAAATAAATTTTACGGTTCCTTTTAATTCTTTTTTCATGCCGGCCAAAATTTCTGCAACACCCATCAGCATCGCCACATGCGCATCGTGTCCGCATGCATGCATTACACCTGATTCTTTTCCATTGTATTGCACTTTTACTTTAGATGCAAAGGGAACAGGGGTTCTTTCAATTACCGGCAATCCATCCATATCTGCCCGCAAAGCCACAACGGGACCGGGTTTTCCGCCCTTTAAAATACCCACAACGCCTGTATGGGCAACGCCTGTTTTTACTTCAATACCCATCAACTCAAGGTGTTTTGCAATGAGCGCAGCCGTCCTTGTTTCATGGTTACCGAGTTCCGGATGCTCATGAATATCCCTTCTCCATGCAATCACCTTTTGTTCTATTTTATCGGCTGCAGCATCAACCTGGTTTCTCAGGTTGGTGTTTTGGGAAATCGCAGGAATACATATTGAGACTAACAGGGCTAAGAATATAACTTTCATAAATAAATTTTAAAGCAACAAGTTAAGCTCCAAGTTAAGTTAAAATGAGTTTCAAAAATCAACCTGGCCGCTAAGCAGGGAGGGATAATATTTATT
>JBDTVX010000344.1:0-6254 GCA_040007015.1 Ferruginibacter sp.
CAGGTCGCTGAGGCCAAACTGGTGGGAATTGTTTACGATGATGGTATTTACGTTCGGAATATCCACACCGCTTTCTACGATATTGGTACAAACCAGTACATCATATTTCCTGTCCATGAAATCGAGGATGGTGTCTTCCAACTGGTCGCCATCCATTTGCCCATGTGCAAATGCAATACTGATATCCGGGCAAAGACCCTGTATCAGTCCTTTCATTTCGGCAAGGCCATTTACCCGGTTGTGAATAAAGAAAACCTGGCCGCCTCTTTCAGTCTCATAATAAATAATTTCACGGATGGCGTCTTCATTAAATACCATTATCTCGGTTTGTATCGGCTGACGATTGGGTGGAGGTGTATTGATGATACTAAGATCCCTTGCACCCATTAAACTAAATTGTAATGTTCTTGGGATGGGCGTTGCCGTTAGTGTAAGCGAGTCAACGGTCGTTCTTAATTGTTTTAATTTTTCTTTTGCTGCCACGCCAAATTTTTGTTCTTCATCAATAACCATCAGGCCAAGGTCCTTAAACTTAACATCCTTACCAAGCAGCGAATGTGTACCGATGATGATATCGATCTTTCCTTCGGCTACTTTTTGAAGGGTTTCTTTTTTTTCTTTGGCCGATTTAAAACGGTTAATAAAATCCACCGTTACAGGAAAATCTTTTAACCGGTCGCCGAAAGTTTTATAATGCTGGTAAGCCAAAATCGTAGTGGGTACCAGTATTGCAGCCTGTTTATCATCACAGCAGGTTTTAAAGGCCGCCCGTATTGCCACTTCTGTTTTGCCAAAACCCACATCCCCGCACACCAGCCTGTCCATGGGAGACGGTTTCTCCATGTCCCTTTTTACATCTTCGGTCGCCTTGCCCTGGTCAGGAGTATCTTCATAAATAAAAGATGCTTCCAGCTCGGTCTGCATATAATTATCCGGGCTGTGCGCAAAGCCCGGGTGACTCTTTCTTTCAGCGTAGAGTTTTATCAGGTCGGTTGCAATATCTTTTACCTGCTTTTTGGTCTTTTCTTTTAATTTGTTCCATACATCGCTGCCCAGTTTATTCATTTTGGGTACGGTGCCTTCCTTGCCGCTATACTTTCCTATTTTATGCAGGGAAGAAATATTTACATACAAGAGGTCGCCGTCCTTGTATTGGATCCTTACCGCCTCCTGCATCTTTCCATTGGCCTCAATTTTTTGCAGGCCGCTGTACACGCCTACGCCATGATCAATATGTGTTACATAATCCCCCGGTTGTAATTCACGTAATGTTTTTAAAGTAAGCGCTTTGTTTTTACTAAATGCCTGTTTTACTTTATACTTATGGTAACGTTGAAATATCTGGTGATCCGTGTAGCAAACCACTTTAAGATCATCATCAATAAAGCCTTCGTGGATGGAAGTGGGCACCGGGGTAACGGCTATCTCCGCTTTTAAATCGGTAAAAATTATGTGCAGCCTTTCCAGCTGTTTTGGGTTGTCGGCAAAAAGATAGATATTGTATTTTTTTGTTTCGTATTCCTTCAGGTTTTTTATCAGCAGGTCGAATTGCCGGTTGAAGGCTGGTTGGGATTTAATGGAAAATGGGATAACCGATAATGTAGGATTTTTTTGGAGCGAAGAGAAATAATTTTTCGATCCAAATTCTATAACGTGATGCAACCTAACCTGCTCTTCGATCACCCCGGCCCGAACAAAATCATTTTTACTCACATTTGTTTTTTCATTGAGTTCATTATCCTCGTCGTTTGCAGATCGCAGATTGCCGGGAAAGGCTTTTATTGCTTCTAAATATAGTTCCAGGTCTTCTTCCTGTTGTTCGATCTTTTCTTTGATGAATTGCCAGTCTTCTGTCCATATCACGGTATTCGCTGGTAAAAATTCGAGTAATGAAACCTTATCTCCGGTGTCGAACTGTGTTTCTACATTAGGGATGATGTTTACCTGTAATAGCTTGCGCTCGCTCAACTGCGATTCGGGATCAAAGATGCGGATACTGTCCACCTCATTACCAAATAATTCTATGCGATAAGGTTTCTCATTACCAAAAGAATAAATATCGAGTATGCCTCCCCGTATTGCAAACTGGCCCGGTTCATACACAAAATCTGTTCTTTTGAAGCCATAGTCAACAAATTTCTCCAATATTTTATTTACATCCAGCGTTTCACTTTGTTTAATGGAAATAATATTCTCGGATAATGTTTTGGGTAATACTACTTTCTCAAACAACGCCTCCGGGTGAGTGATCAGTATTTTCTTATAGGTTCCCGCCGCTATCCTGGTTAATGCTTCCGTTCTCAGCATCACATGGCTGCTATTGAGCAGGCGATAATTTTTTTTGTTTTTAAAGGAAGAAGGGAAATAAAAAATATCCAATGCGTGGGTAAGATTCTCAAATGTGTTGTGGAAATACGCCGCTTCCTCCGCATCTCTTAAAATAACAAGATGATTGAGCTGGCCGGTAGCCTTATGGTTAAATACAGCTGAAAGTATGAACCCGATGGCGCTTCCATAAAGACCCGTGAGGTGGATTTGCTGCGGTTTGGACAAAGTGATCCTGTCCGCAATTTGAAAACAGCGGGGATCATTTGCATATTCTTTCAACAACATATCCAGGTTCATCCGTCTGCAAAGATAGGAAATCCATGTCTGATGGCTGATGTTTTGATGTGTGATTTATTTTGAAAACCGAATCAGTGGTTAAAATTCCGACTATTGAAATAAATGCTTTTGCTTTTTCGATATTTGCCTAAAAACCGCCGGCAATCCGGCACGCCGCGGTTGTGTCTCTGACTAACAGCCGGAGAGTGCACCATAAAAGCTACTAAAATTCAGAAAGGAATCAGCATCGTCATCAGTCAATGGAAGTTTGAAAATCACTTCCCGGCTACCACGTTAACCTTATTGGTCACAGGCACAACAACGGCTATCTACCTCACAGATCACTTTAAGGATCAAGGGGGCTGTAACGTTTCCCAACACCGAAGCAGACTGAGTTCAAAATGTAAGGTGGAAAAAGATCCACAACGGTACCTTGTACAAGAGAGTACACAACACTGCCTGACCGCGCCAGGCAGATGGGGAAGATGCCATAAAAAACTTCTGTTCGTCCCCAAATAAATAACGAAAATTTTAAATGTATCCGCGCAATCAAATTTTACAAGCAACAAAAACGATGACCGAATTGTCCTATAAATATATTTTTCTCTATATTGTTGCCTGTCTGTGATCGAAAGGTCCAATAAAAATGTATTTCATGAACATAGCGTACCGCCTTTTTTTAAGTATTTTTATTTTGTTTCTTTCATCCGTAATCTTTGCCCAACAGCCTGAGCAGGCAGTACTTTTTTCAAATGGCAGTTTTAAAACGGGAAATAATGTTAAAAAACAAATTTTCAAAAAAGAAGGGCTTACAACGGCCAGCTTTGGAAAACAATATTTTGTGCTGGTACAATTTGATGCCTTGCCATCTAAGGTTGTGCAGGAAAATTTGAAGCGGGCCGGAGTTGAGCTACATGCGTATCTCCCCGGTAAAGCTTACCAGGCAACCATTAACAATGATTTTAATTTTGCACTTGCCCCTGGATTTAATATTTCTTCTATTAACGCCATACCTCCTTTTTATAAGATGGACCCGGAACTGGTGAATTACAGTCCCTCCGTCAATAAGCAAAATCAAAAGAAAATTGCCGTCAGTTTTTATCCAACAATTGACAGGGCATTGGTGGTACTGCAGTTACAGAAAGCCGGTGCAATCATATTACCCACAAAATATAACCAGGACAATATTATTTTTATCGAGGCAGACAAACAAGTAATTACCGCCATTGCGGCTTTGCCATTTATCAGTAGCATTCATTTACAATCCATAACAGATAAACTGCTGAATTATAATAGTATTGGCGCGCATGGCATTAGCGGACTTAACGCGTTGAACGGCAAAAACTTAAATGGTAAAGGAATAACCATAGGGATTGGAGATAACGCAGATGTGTCTACCCATATTGATTTTTCGGGAAGGTTGATCGTCCGCACGCCCTGGGTACCAGACAATCATGGAACCCATGTGGCAGGTACGATAGCCGGTGCGGGTATCATCAATATAAAGAATCATGGCATGGCGCCCAGGGCCATATTGATCAACCAGTACTTCAGCGATATTATTACCAACGCCCCAGCATACATTGCCGATAATAATATGGTCCTTTCCAATAATTCATATCACGCCGCAGAAGTTGGATGCCCCGGTAATGGCGAATATGATGTATTGAGTAATTATGTTGACAAACAGATGGGTAAATATCCCCAATTATTACACGTAATTGCAGCAGGTAATGATGGCGTTTATACCTGCTCCCCCTTTCCGCTCAGTTATGGCACGGTAAAATCCGGCTGGCAAAGCGCCAAAGATGTGCTTACGGTCGGCGCTATGAACACAGATGATTACAGTATTGCCTATTTCAGCAGTCTCGGACCTCTTAAAGATGGCCGCATAAAACCAGAAATAACCGCTGCCGGGTCATCCATCACCTCTACTACTACTTATAATACTTACGGATTAAATAATGGTACCAGTATGGCAACCCCGGTAGTTACAGGTGCACTATCGTTGATGTATGAACGCTACCGGCAAACCCATGCCGGCGCCAATCCCAAAAGCTCACTGATGAAGGCCCTGGTTTGTAATACGGCGGAAGACCTGGGCAATGCAGGCCCTGACTATACATTTGGCTTTGGCATGCTAAATGCCAGGCGGGCAGTAGATGCCATTGAAAACAATCGCTATTTTATCAATACGATTTCAAACGGGAGTAATAACCTTCATGCCATTACTGTTCCTGCCAATACAAGGCGATTAAAAGTAATGTTGTACTGGAACGATACCGCTGCGGTAACCAATGCAGCCGTGGCGTTGGTAAATGACCTGGACCTTACGGTGAGCACACCTTCTGCAGTACTGCACTACCCACTTATTTTGAATCCATCCCCCGCTAATGTAAATAATATTGCAGTGGAAGGAGTTGACAGAATAAATAATATAGAACAGGTAGTGATTGAAAATCCTGTAGCGGGAACATACTCTATTCATGTAAATGGATTCGCAATACCATTTGGTCCACAGGAATATGTGATTAGTTACGAAATCATAAACCCATCCGTAACAGTAGAATATCCTTTCGGGGGCGAAAAACTGGTTCCCGGTGAAACGGAAAATATCCGGTGGTCCGCTTACGGGAACGAGTCTAATAATTTTACGATTGAATATTCCGCTAACAATGGCAGTGCCTGGACTACGATTAATAATAATGTCGCTGCTGCCAGCAGAAAATTATCATGGATCGTCCCTTCAGGGTTTACCGGCCAGGGCCTCGTAAGGGTAAGCCGGAATGGCACAGCCTTAACCGGCCGGAGCAATTTTAACTTCACTATTTTGGGAAGCCCGGTTGTAGCGGCTGCCAACGTTTGCGAAGGTGCGGTACAACTAACCTGGAGTGCAATTGCCGGGTCTACGGCCTACGATATACTACAACTGGTGGATGACAGTATGCAGGTAATTGCCAACACTACCAGTACATCCTTGCTGGTAAAAGGATTAAATAAAAATGTGACGGCGTGGCTGGGTGTGGCGGCAAAAAATGGAACGGTTGCCGGAAGGCGCTCCATATCTGTAAGTGCCCTGCCTAACAGTGGCGCCTGTACACTGGCATCTTTTAATAACGACCTTAAGGTGGATAGTATCCTGGAGCCTGCAAGTGCAAGGCAGTTTTTTGCAAATGCGGGCAATGCCCTCAAGCCGGTAAAAATATTGATCAGGAACCTGGGAACAGTGTCAGTGAGCGGCTCTTTGAATGTTTCGTACCGTTATTCCAACACAACGGTTACCGAGACCATCAGCCCGGTGATTGCCGCTGGAGGCAGTTTTATTTATACTTTTATCACCCCCTACACAATGGTATCCTCCGGTTTCAGGTATGATTTTAAATCATGGGTTAGTTTGCCGGCTGACGGAAATCATTTGAATGATACAGCTTATAAAACAGTGAAGTATATTAATAATGATGCAATAACATCCATGCCGGTTACTGAAGGTTTCGAAGCCATGCCTGCTACCGGCTTTACAATTCCGGAAATGGCCATCGGTGATAACAAGCGGCTCGATTTTTCGGCCAGCAGTATAAGGGGAAGGGCCAGATCTTTTGTAAATACAGGCTTTGCTTTTAACGGAATAAAAGCAATGACGCTGGATCAGG
>JBDTVX010000345.1:0-6242 GCA_040007015.1 Ferruginibacter sp.
TACTTATCTTATCTGCGAAAGTTACTGCAGATCTTTCCGTCAATCTTTTTTCAAGGTCCACACTGTCCAGAATGGCGATTGCCTGGTCTATACTTCCCTGTCCGAAAGCTTTAAATGCCCTTTGGTAACTGAGCGATTTATCGTCGAGATTGGTAATTGCAAATTTTTCCGACAATTCCTGCGATTGTTTTTCAAACGCCTTGCGTTGTTCATCTAATAAAGCAAGCGCGTCTTCATTGCTTTTAATCTGCCGGCTCATTTCAGATTGTAAAGAATCTACTACCCGATTGTATTGCTCTCCTTTTTTCTGGAGCAGCATTTTTAAGCGGCTATTGTATTTCTCTTTTATAAAATGGTCAGAGACATTATAATAAATCATCCTGTTTTCATCTAATAAACCTTGCTTACACATCACTGCCTGTAATGGTGAAAGGCGCCCTATAACGGAGGCTGCCTCCAATTCTTTTGTATTCACTAATTCATAGCCTTGCCGGGCAACTATAATCCGGGCAACATCGCCGGGTGGCCGGTCCGAAAATACTAATGTAAACTCGCCTTTACTGTCGCTGGTAGTAGGAGTAGACGCAATCGATCTTATACTGGCACCAACTACATATTCGGTTTTACCCGTGGCGTATTTGCTGTTTTGAATTACCACTACTCCCGATAGGGAAATATCATTCTGGGCGGTACAATTTCCGAAAATACCCAACAGGAAAGCCGTATCATAAATAAAATATTTGCAATTCATATGCAAAGCGTTTTAATCAAAATAATTAATGTTTGGCAACATGCTTTAATGAAACACTAAAAAGCTGTTTGGTATGTACCGGAACGGAATCATACACTTCACGTTGATAACCTTTTTTATCAAAAACTACCCGCTGAAATTTAGCTTGTTCCCCAGGTGGAATGGTTAAACTAAACCAACCCTTGCCATTCGTATATGTTTCAATATCTAAAATACTTATTCTTACGCTATCGATGTACTCGCCGGTAACAAAATCTGTCACTTCGCCCTGGATCTTATCCGTTCCCTTTAATTCTACCGATACATAGGTAACACCATTTTTTTCGAGCACGTAAAGTGAATCCGGATTAATGGATTGATAGGGTTGCGGATGATAAATTGTGATGCGAACTTTTTGATTTAAAAAAGTGGGAGATAGCTCAGTAAAAATCGCCTTCCCATCCCCGTCAATGTTCACGCGTTCAGGTTTGGAATTAAGGTGAAGCAAAACTGCCCCCTGGTTTCGTAATATGATATCCTCCCGGCCTTGTTTTCCGTGAATAAAAACAGTGTATGAGAATGTTTCAGCGGCACATTTAAAATCACCTGCACCAGCTGCCGGATTAAAAAAATAAACAATGACAGCCACTGCTATGGCTCCACTTGCTGTTATACCATTTTTTAAATTCACATTTAACACCCCTGGAATAACAGCAGCCAAACCGGCTGCCGCAAAAGCAAGAATAATTCTAAAAACAAGATACTGGCTTTGAGAGGGACATGGAATAAATACTACCAGGAAAATGATTGCAACCAACAATCCCAATCCGAGCCACATCGAAAGCCTATTGATTTGTGGAACCTTATTTAAATTTTTAGTCATTTTTTACGTAGTAAATTTTACATAGAATAAATGAAATTCAAATTGCCATATTGCTTTGCTCTAATATTTCCTACCAATAAACCAATTATTACCTTCTCCAAATTACTAAATTGTCGGCCCAAATTTAATTATTTTAAAATACTATTGTCCGGTAGATTTATTTTAGAAATTATAAAATGCAATACAATTGTGCTTTTCACTGATTTTAATTATTTGCCGGGTTCAGCCTAAAAACGATTTTTTGCTATAAACTTTAGTAATAAAATACAGTACATATATTTAGGAAAGGTGCTTGAAATTGGTTATTGATTATTTGAATATCTGAGTCCTTACAAATGCAGGATTTTTCAATTATTACAGGACCTGCTGCAATGCCTCCCAGGGGGGCGCTTGGCTATATGCAATCGCATCGTACATTGACAGACGAAAATGAAATGATTGGCATTGTTGATACATTTCGCAATAAAAAAATCCCTTTGGATGCAGCCATCTACCTTGGAACAGGATTTACACCAGTAGGATGGAATAAAAAACAACCTTCATTTGAGCCAAACCCTGATGTTTTTAAACGTGATATCTCTGCTTTCTTTACTGATATGCATAACCGCAACGTTAAGGTGATATTGCATATGGTACCATGGGATCGTGATAAGTTACCTACGCTACACGGAACAATACCTGCCAAATCCGGGGAAACGCTTGATGAATCACATATCCAAAAATATTGGGAACAACATCTTAGCCTGGTTAATAAAGGTGTTGATGGTTTCTGGCCCGATGAAGGTGATTGGTTCAATTTGTTTGAACGGATCAAGCGACATCAATTATACTATCAGGGGCATCTTTCTGCTCAGCCTAACGTACGACCCTGGAGCCTTCAGAGAAATGGTTTTCCGGGGATTGCAAAATGGGGCGAATGGGTTTGGTCAGGCGATACAGAATCGTCATGGAAAACACCTGAAGGAAAGATTGCTGTTGGTATCAACTACTCTTTAAGCATCGGTCCCTTTTGGGGTTCTGATATTGGAGGATTTTATTCCAGTGCAGAAACTACCGGAGAATTGTATACGGGATGGTTTCAGTTTGGCGCTTTTTGCGGATCTTTCCGCTCGCACGGCCGCACCTGGAGAACCCGTTTGCCCTGGGGCTGGGGGTTAAATTATATAGGTCCGCCGGAAGATAGGGAGCCTCCGCTATTATCGGAAATAAATAATCCCATTATAGAGCCAATTACAAAAAAATACGATGGACTACGGTACCAGTTATTACCTTATACATACACGCTGGCCTGGGAAGCAAGAAATAACGGGCTACCTTTAATGCGTGCTATGTGGTTGAATTATCCTAATGACAAAAATGTGAAGGGAATGGGGACACAATTTTTTTGGGGACGGGATATGTTGATAGCTCCTGTTTTTGAGAAAGGGGCTACATCACATAATGTATATTTGTCTAAAGGAGATTGGTATAACTGGTGGACTAATACAAAACAATCCGGTGAACAAACTGTCAAACGCAAGATAGATCTTTCTATTATGCCTATATACCTACGTGCAGGCGCTATTATACCGCTTGATCCGGTAAGGCAATATACCGCAGAGGCAGTTTCTGAACCAACAACACTTACTATTTACAGTGGAGCTGATGGCAATTATACTTTGTATGATGATGATGGCATAAGTCAGGATTATTTAAAAGAAAAAGGCACATGGATACAAATGCGATGGAATGACAAAGACAGGAATTTAATACTAAAACCCGGCGCCCCTAAAGGATCAGTAAATATAACGGCAGTAAGACAGTTCAAAGTGAAACTTGTGCCGGAAGGTATTGTTAAAGAAATAAATTATAGAGGCCGGTTATTAAGCATAAATTTCTGAATCATAAAAAAAATACCTTCTGATCGCACATCATACATGCAATTTAATTTGATAAAAATGTTTAACAAAGAAACTTATATAAGCAGAAGACAGGCTTTGAAGAGAGCCACCGGTAATGGCATTATTATATTGCCCGGTAATGAGGAGACAGGAATGAATTATAAAGACAATTTATATCATTTCCGGCAAGACAGTACATTTCTATATTATACAGGCATTGACCGGCCTTCTCTTTTTCTGGTGATGGACGTTGATGCCGGTATAGAAATATTATTCGGCGGGGAAAGTACAATGGATCAAATAGTATGGACAGGACCGCAGGAAGAATTAAGGGCAATCGCTGATAAAGCGGGAATTGGTACAGTGGAACCATTTGCCCTTGCGGAAGCAATGCTAAAAAATGCAGTACGCCAAAGCCGGGCTATTCATTTTCTAAATCCCTACCGTGCTGAAACAATACTGAAATTGAGTGACTGGCTGAAAATTCCACATCATTTATTATCAAAGCAGGTATCACTTACGTTGACTGAAGCAGTAATAGCACAACGGGCTTATAAGACTGAAGAAGAAATTACAGAGATTGAAAAGGCAATTGATATTACTTCTTCTATGCAGTTAAAAGCGATTCAATTAACCCGCCCGGGTATTGCCGAGTTTGAAATAGCCGGACAGGTAGAGGGAGTGGCTATCAGTAATGGCGGTCATTTAGCATTTCCAACTATACTTACAGTAAATGGGCAATACCTGCACAATCATGCCGGTAGTAATATTTTGCAAAATGGCCAGATGGTTTTATGTGATTGCGGCGCAGAAACAGCCAGGCACTATGCCGGCGATATGACAAGAACTTTTCCGGTAGCAAAAACATTCACGGTACGGCAAAGAGAAATATATGATATTGTTTTGCAGGCACAGGAAGCTGCAATAGCTGCGTTGAAGCCAGGCATATTATTTAGAGAGGTTCATTTTACTGCCTGCAGGCAAATAGTAAATGGATTGAAATTAGTAGGGTTGATAAAAGGCGATGCCGACGCCGCTGTAGCAGCAGGGGTACATACATTATTTTTTCAATGCGGCCTGGGCCACATGATGGGGCTTGATGTACATGATATGGAAAACCTTGGTGAAGAATATGTAGGCTATACTGAAATCATAAAGAAGAGTACTGAATTTGGATTGAAATCGCTGAGGCTCGCAAGAGCATTAGAAGAAGGTTTTGTGTTAACTGTAGAACCGGGCATTTATTTTATTCCGGAACTGATAGACCGATGGCAGGGAGAAAAGAAGTTGAGCGAATTTATTAATTACGATAAAGTAGCGATGTACAAAAATTTTGGCGGCATCCGTATAGAAGAAGATTTTCTGATTACTTCATCCGGCTCCCGTTTACTGGGAAAGCCTTTTGCCAAAACACCTGGTGCTATCGAATCTTTAAATGCTGGGCGGTAAGTTATTATTTGATTTCTCTTATATACAGCGACTTTACAATGGAACCATCCGAACTTTTATTTTCTTTTTCTAAGTCATCTATCCTAATTTCTGCTAATAAATCACTTTATCATAACTGCTTAAAGCATCTCTATCTAAACCCCTGTATTTGATTTTATAGTCATTGGGTGATTTATCTAGGCGAGGCATAGAATATAATTCATTTTGTAATTTGTATTTCTCTGAATATATTTTATATAACTCCTCAAACCTTTTTACGATTTGAAATCCGGACTTGAATTCAAAATGATTTATTTCATTCATGGAAGATTACTTTATTTCATGCTTTTCGTTATAATATTCAATGCTAAAATATGCTGGGCTACTTTAAAAGTTCCCGGAATATTAGTACTATATAAATCATTAATAACACTAATTTTTAAAAGCACATCTTCTAATTTCTTGTTGGTGGGAAATGCAGTAAAAAGATTATTTATTGCCTGGTCAGTTGGATAATATCTTTATCGTTATTAAACTTAATTAAATATTCTTCTACTAATTCGTTGGCCGGTGTTTGAAATTCCCTCATGAAGCGAAGGTTTTAAAATGGCTTTTACCGATTACGCATTGCCAGGTCAGGTAATTTGATACTGGTTCTGTTCGGTGCAAAAGCTGAGTGACCTGTAAACGATGTTACACCGTCCATACCTTCTATTGCAAATACTTTTGTTGAGCGTTTGTGCTTCATCATTCTTTAAACTTCGGGATCTGGCTTTACTTGTATTATTATTTTGTGCTGTCAAACTTGCCTTTTCAGTCAAAGATTTAATAACTATACTACTTCTTAAAAAAGGAGGAATATATCCGATTAGTATTACTATTTATTATCATTCCATTCATTATTTTTTCTATCTACATCTGGCAATACATTTTCAGGATCAAGAATTACTTTATCAATTTTGTTTGTAGAGGCATACCGGAAAGTCCAGGAACCACCTCGTTGCCAGATTTCAACCGGCAGTTGCAAAGTTCCTGCTTCGCCATTATGCTGAACAACTTTTACGCTGATAGGCAAAATCATTTTGCCTTTATTTTCAACAGAGATCAATGCCCCTTTGGAAGGATCATTGTCAACATAAGTCACGGCAGTTATTGCCTGATCTAATGTCCAGTTGGTAAAGAACCATTCCTTCCAGAACCAGTTTAAGTCTTCACCGGCTGCGCTGTTCATGAAATGAAAGAAGTCGTATGGTGTCGGATGTTTATATGCCCAGGCTTCGGTATATTTTCTGAAAGCATAATCAAATCTGTCTTTTCCCAA
>JBDTVX010000346.1:0-6232 GCA_040007015.1 Ferruginibacter sp.
AGCCCACTATATCCTATTATCAAAAGCTATTCAAATCATTGAACTCCAGGAACCACCTTTGGGGGGCAGGGGGGCCCTACTCCGCGCCGCTGCCCGGAGGGCCAGCCAATACCCACGTATCCTTGCTACCACCCCCCTGCGATGAATTTACAATCAGTGATCCTTCTCTCAATGCAACCCTGGTTAAGCCACCCGGCACTATTTCAATTCCATCCGGTCCGCATAAAGCATACGGCCTGAGGTCGACCCTGCGCGGCTTCAGTTTTCCATCCATATAACAGGGGGCGGTTGATAAATTTATGATGGGCTGTGCAATAAACTGTCTTGGGTCGAGGAATACTTCTTCTTTGTAATGAGCGATTTCCTCTCCGGTTGCTGCGCATCCCATCAGCATACCATAGCCCCCGCTTTCATTGGTTTTTTTAATTACCATCTTTTCGATGTTATTAAAAACATGTTCTCTTTCTTCGTCTTTACCTAACTGGTAGGTAGGCACATTTTTCAGCAGCGGTTCTTCGTTCAGGTAATAGCGGATCATTGCAGGCACAAAAGTATATATGGCTTTATCATCAGCAACGCCGTTGCCAACAGCATTTACAATGGCTACATTTCCCTTGCGGTATGCGCTCATGATACCTGCTACGCCCAGCATACTTCCAGGGTCAAATACCAAAGGATCAAGGTACTCATCATCTACCCTCCGGTAAATTACATCCACCTGTTGGAGACCGCTGGTAGTTTTCATGTATACTTTATGGTTATCCACTACCAGGTCGCTCCCTTCCACCAATTCAACTCCCATCAGCCTTGCCAGTGTAGTATGCTCAAAATAGGCGGAATTATAAATACCGGGGGTAAGCAATACGATGGTAGGATTTCTGATCTGCCTGGGCGACAGCGATACTAAATTTCTATGTAAAATAGTAGGATATTCTGTTACATTGCGCACATTGCTTTGAGGGAGCAGGTAGGGGAAAATACGCTTGGTGATCTCCCTGTTTTCGAGCATATAACTTACACCACTGGGAGTGCGCAGGTTATCTTCAAGTATGTAAAACGAGCCATCATTGTTACGAATGAGATCGATGCCGGAAATATGTACATAAATGTCGTACGGAACGGGGAAATTGTGCATTTCTCTAAGATAATGCGGGCAGCTATAGATCATGGCCGCCGGGATTACACCGTCCTTTATAATAAACTGGCTGCTGTAAATATCCTTTAAAAAAAGGTTGAGGGCCTTTAGCCGCTGCTTGATCCCTTTTTCAATATAATCCCATTCCAATGCGGTAATAATACGGGGTATAATATCAAACGGAAATATTTTTTCTATGCCTTCGCCACTGCTGTACACGGTAAAAGTTACCCCCTGGCTCATAAACAAGCGCTTGGCGAAATCTTCCCTCTTATTTAAATCATCTATCGAAAGCTTTTCCAGGAATTCTATGGTGCACTTATATTGATCCCTTACGGATGAGTTGGTATACATTTCATCCCAGGTATTCGCATCTACCAAATACGACTGCATTAATTCACTTGTTTGCATAATAAACAGTTTTGGAAATATTAATGGCAGGCAACCTTAATCCTTGGCTCTTCAAATATAATAAATCAAATTTGTTTTCCATCATCCGGGTATGCATTATTGGTAACTTTGTTTGTATTAATTTTTGAATAATGAAGAAAATGGCAATGATACCGGCCCGTTATGCAGCTACCCGTTTCCCGGCCAAACTGATGCAAATGCTGGGTGGTAAAACGGTTATCCGGCACACTTACGATAATACGGTCGCTACGGGCCTGTTTGATGAAGTAGCAGTGGTAACCGACAGTGATATTATTTATAATGAAATAGTAAACCACGGGGGCAAAGCTATCAAAAGTATGAAACAGCATGATAGCGGAAGCGACCGTATAGCGGAGGCGGTAGCATTAGTGGATATGGATATCGTGGTAAATGTGCAGGGAGATGAGCCATTTGTTCAAAAGGAGCCGTTGAAAAAATTATTGGATGTATTTGAGGGAGATGCCGGAAAAAATGTGCAGGTAGCCTCATTAATGCAGGTGATGACCATTCAGCGATTTATTGAAGATCCCAATTATGTAAAAGTGGCGGTCAATAAAAATATGGAAGCATTGTTTTTCAGCAGGAGCGTTATTCCTTATAACCGGGATGAGGGGGTAGCGCCAGTGTATTATGAACATATCGGTGTATATGCTTTCCGCAAACAGGCCCTGATGGATTTTACAGGTTGGGAAATAACCCCCCTGGAAGCCGCAGAAAAGATCGAATGTCTTCGTTACCTGGAAAATGGAGTAGCACTTAAAATGGTAGTAGTGGAATATATGGGCGTGGAAATTGATACGCCGGAGGATTTGGTGAGGGCGGAGGCTTTTTTATGAGTTGTTGGTCCATGGTTCATTAATTCACGCAGATAACCCGGGAAAATTTAGATAAATAGTGTATGCAAGAAAACCCTGTAATTGATAACTGATAAGAGCCTAAGAGAATTTTCTTTTTGTATGTTACCTCTTTTAAATTCATCGCTTTCGCCTCCTCAGCCGGCGGGGCTGCGTAACTGCAACACCGCTGCCTTTGCTTCTTTCAAAAAATATGCTAAGGCATTTTTTGAATACCGGCTTCGCCGTTACCGAACCAAAGGAGGCGGCTTATGCAGTTACTGTTTTAAACGCGAGGCGAAACCGGGTATAGCAAATTGTAAGGGACTTCACTTTCCATGTATTACTGACTAATTCATTGATTTTATTTAAAGAATTCATAGTTTACTTGCAGACACTAAATAAGATTAGTGATAAACGAGACCTGATAACAGGAGCTAAAAGAAGAATTGAATATTTATAAAAATGGTGGAAAAAGCTCAATAAAGATAGCCAGTAAAAAAGTGCGACGCAACGATGATGCTCCGAAATACAAATGCACGGAACAAAAATTTCAACCTGTTCGGTGAAGCGTAATTAATGTTTAAAATAATCTAAGAATAAATAGCATCGCTCTTTAAAAATTTTTGCCAGTCCTCCAGCATTGTGCCTTTTAATACCCTCGGGAATTTATGCTGACCCCCAATCTTACCTTTTGATTTCATAAACTCCATAAATGTATCTTCCGACAATACAGTTACGATCACATCCTTCAGGGCATGTTTTCTTTCTACTTCGTAATCATCATTCAGCTCCTTTAATTTTTCGTCTATGCGTAAGCGTAAGTCCTCACTATTTACGATATCATTGGTAGCAACAAACCAGTGATGGGCGAAGAATATTCCATGAGGTTCGCCGGCCACCGTAAATTCAGGGATGGAAATATTCAATTCTTCGCTGACCATCTCGATGGCCTTGTTCATGTTGTCTACGCTTAAGTGCTCGCCCACCAGGCTTAAAAAATGCCTGGTGCGTCCGGTGATAATGATCTCGCTTTTTTCTTTATCCACCAATTTTACCGTATCGCCGATAGCATATCTCCAGGCACCCGCATTGGTACTTATTAAAATAGCGTAATCTTTATTTTCTTCTATTTCATGGATCATGTATGCCTCCGGCTCTTCCACCATATTTCCATCAATGTCGAAGTTGTTTTCATCAAACGGGACGAATTCAAAAAAAATATTATTATTTAATGCAAGGTGCATCCCTACCGCATCCTGCCTGTTTTGATAAGCCAAAAATCCCTCACTTGCAAGATAGGTTTCAATATAGGTGATGGGTTTGCCCAGTAATTTTTCAAAGCCCTTTTTATACGGCTCCATAGCTACACCGCCATGAACATAAAAAGCAAGGTTGGGCCACATTTCATGTATATTATTCAATTTATAACGGTCAATGATCTTTTCCATGCACAACTGTAGCCAGGCGGGTACGCCTACAATAAAACCAATATCCCAGTCAGGGGCATTGTCAACGATCTCCTCCAGTTTTTTTGCCCAATCTTTTTCTTTGGCGATTTTTTTACCAGGTTTATATAAGCCAAGCCCCTGGAACCAAAAAGGAATATTTTTTTGTTGAATACCACTCAGGTCGCCTGCAAAATAAGTGGGGCCTTTTTGCAATTGGGTACTTCCTCCCAATATCATCCAGCCCTTGCCTATTGCACTCCTGGGCACATCTTCATATTTGGCAAGGCTTAGCAGTTGTTTGAAACTGGTAATGGTATTGCTGCGGATAAGATCTCTTGTTATAGGAATAAATTTACTTGAAGCATCGCTGGTACCGCTGCTAAGGGCAAAGTAATGAATGATACCCGGCCAGCATACATCCGGAATCCCTTTTTTTGCCTTATGCCACCACTGGGCATATAATTTATTGTAATCGTAAGCGGGAACCAATTGCTGAAATTTCTTCCCGGGATGACGACTCATTAAAATCTCATCAAACTTATATAATTGGCCGAACTGCGTAAACCTGGCTTTGCGTAACAATTTTTTCAGCACTTTTATTTGCTGCAGCCTGGGATCGCTAAGCGGCAGTTTTAATGCCCTTGCGATACTTTTGGGAAGTTTCAGTTCAAAAATTGGCATGCAATGGTTTATAGGTTGACAAATTTACTGTATACGGAGGGGTTTTTGGTTAATAATTTTTAAACGGCGCCTGCGTATTTTTCATTTTGGAATTCCACAATTATTTTTAGGCGTTAATAAGTATGGTACAAAGGTACAGAAGTATTTGTATAGGGGTTTTTGGCCCCTGTTAATCCTTGCCAACAACCTGTTCCGCTGCAAAAAAGGCGGTGTCGTCAATTTATTGTAAATTTGCACCCTAAAAAAAGCGAAATGAAGAAATTTTTTGTCTCGGTTGTATTAACAATCTCGTTATTAAAAGCCAGTGCCGATGAGGGTATGTGGCTGCCCATGTTACTGGGTGAACAGGTATACGCGGATATGGTAAAAAAAGGTTTAAAATTGACCAAAGAACAACTCTATTCCGTTAATAGATCATCCTTGAAGGATGCCATCCTGATCTTTGGTGGCGGATGTACCGGTGAGATTGTAAGTGACCAGGGTTTGATATTCACTAACCATCATTGTGGCTACGCCGCCATTGCTGGTGCAAGCACCCTTGAAAACAATTATTTGAAAAATGGCTTTTATGCCTACAATAAAGACCAGGAGATCAGGAGCGAATTGACCGTTCAGTTTTTAGATAGAATTGTGGATGTGACCAGGGATGTAACTGAAGGGTTAAAAGGGCTGGAATGGACGGAAAGAACGAAGAAAACGCCGGATGTTTTCAAAGCAATTACAGATAAAGTAGCGGATAAAGAAAACGGTTTGGCAGGCAGGATCTACAGCATGTTCAAAGGCAATCAATATATCATGTATGTGTATAAAACATACAGGGATATACGCCTGGTAGGTGCGCCCCCGGAAAGTGTGGGTAAATTTGGAGGAGATACGGACAACTGGGAGTGGCCAAGGCATACCGGCGATTTTTCTATATTCAGGGTGTATGCCACCAAAGACGGTAAACCGGCTGAGTTTAGTACTGATAATATTCCTTTAAAGCCCAAGCATTTTTTACCAGTTAGCATTAATGGGCTTAAGAATGGCGACTATGCGATGATATATGGTTATCCCGGCGGCACCAACCGCTATGAAACAAGCTATGGTATAAAATTAAAAATTGATATTGAGAATCCCTCATTGGTTGAATTAAGGGATGCGCGTTTAAAGTTAATGTTTGAACAAATGAAAAAAAGCCCCGCGGTTAAATTAAAACTGGCCAGCAGTTATGCGTCGATTGCCAATTACTGGAAATTTTTTGACGGCGAAACAAGGCAGTTAAAAAAATTTGGCACTTATGAACAAAAACAAAATTATGAAGCTGATTTTTTAAAATGGGCAAAGGGCAAGCCGGAGTACGAAAATATTATGGCAGATTATGCTAAAAACTATGCCGCCTGGACGCCCTATAGTAAGCAACGTACTTATTTGACGGAAGGTGTTTTAGGATCACCGCTGGCGGCATTCGCGGGTAGTCTTATACCTGTGGAAGCAAATTTGATAAGGTCCGGCAATTCATCTGCCGATATAAAAAAATCCGTTGAGTCCGCCATGGCGGCCCGAAAAAAATTCCTGGCAGAAGAAGACCTGGCAAGTGATGAAAAAATACTGGCGGTTACTGCGATGAAGTTTTACAATGATGTAAATAAAGAGCTGCACCCGGTGGGCTTTTATGATGGTTTAAAAGCTGCTTACGGCGATTTAAATGAGGAAGCAAC
>JBDTVX010000347.1:0-6206 GCA_040007015.1 Ferruginibacter sp.
AATTATGATTCTGCAGTGATGAGTGCGGAAAAGATGATGTCGATCAGGCCAGACCTGCGTTCCTATGCAAGGACTTCTTACCTGCGTGAAATTTATGGAGATTATCCCGGGGCGATCAGTGCGATGAAATTAGCGGTAGACGCGGGTGCACAGGGTGATGAAGCAACAGAGTGGTCAAGGGTTCAGCTTGGCCATTTATATGAAAATGCAGGCGACCTGAAAAACGCTGAAATGAATTATTCCATAGCTTTGAATGAAAGGCCGGGCTTTGTACATGCAATGGCAGGAATGGCCCGGATAGCATTGGCTGCAAAAGATTATAACAAGGCGATCGCTTACTATCAGCAGGCTGATTCTTTAGTAAATGATTTTTCTTTTAAAGGGGAACTGGTAGATGTGTACCAGTTAACCGGGCAGAAAGATAAAGCAACCGCCACGGCGAAAATAGTAATTGATGAAATGAATAAAAATGCGGTGGGTGCGGCAACAGATGAAAGCATTGGCCATTACGCCGACAGGGAACTGGCCTACGCATATTTAAAGATCAATGATTATGATAAGGCGCTGGAGCATGCGCTTGCGGAATATAACCGCAGGCCTAAAAATATTGATGTAAATGAAACACTTGCCTGGGTGTATTATCAAAAGGGAGAGTATGCAAAAGCCCTGCCCCATATACAGGTGGCATTAAAAACAAACAGCAAAAACCCTATCCTGCTTTGCAGGGCCGGGTTGATTTATGAGAAGGCCGGGGATAAAGTAAAAGCAAAGGAATACCTGGAGCAGGGTCTTAAAAATAATCCAAATATACCGGAGCGTTTAAAAGCGAGCAGTGAGCAACAACTCAAAGAAATATAATGCGGGGGAAAAAGATTTCAACATGCAAAAGTGGAAAGAATTTTATTTTAGAAAAATAGTACTGTTAACTCCCTTATTGTTTCTTGGAAATCTCCTGTTTGCCCATACGATCAATTACGCCCTCGAAAATGCACCTGCAAATGAAGTGGTTGGGTTTTACCTGGCCCTTGGGTTTAAACATATTGTACCTCAGGGTATAGATCACATATTGTTTGTAATAAGCCTGTGTTTGCTGAGCACAAATATTAAAACCATCTTCTGGCAGGCTACTGCTTTTACGGTAGCGCATTCCATTACCCTGGCATTGAGCATGAAAAATATTATTGTAGCACCGGGGGCCGTGGTAGAGCCGATCATTGCGTTATCCATCGTATTTGTGGCGTTGGAAAATATGTTGCTGACAGAGCTAAAGCCATGGAGAATAATGGTCGTATTTCTTTTTGGACTGATACATGGTATGGGGTTTGCCAGTTCGCTAAATGAGATCGGTTTGCCTGCGGGTAAATTTTATACTTCTATCATTGCATTTAACGCAGGCGTTGAACTGGGGCAAATTACAGTGATCGCCGCCATGTTTGCACTGATCATTTTTCCACTGCGGAATAAAACCTGGTACCGTGCAGGTATCGTATACACGATATCTGGTTTTATAGCTTTGGTTGCATCGTGGTGGACGATTCAAAGAATTTTTTTTAATGGGTAATGTATTTCTTTATCCGGCGTTTAAAGTGAGTGGTTGAATCGTCAATAGTGAAAATACAATATTGATCAAAAATATGCACAAAAAAAAACCTTTCGCGTTTGAAAGGTTTTTTTATGTGCGGCAAAGGAGATTCGAACTCCATTATTTTCGTCCTGTTTTTTTAAGTAGTTCATTATCAATGATGTTTGAGAGTGCATTTTCTTACTAACAACCGTTTTAGCGTGATTGTGTGAACATGCTGGTGCAAAATTTTGTGCTCATTTTTTATTTTTCAAATCATTCACTATATGTCAGCTCTCCCGGTATTTTATTGGCAATCTTAAGAAGTAGTTTCCATGTTTTACTGCCATTATAATAAATGATTCGTTTGTATGTATCTGGCAGAGTAGTAAATCCCCAAAAATCTACACTTTTAAAACCATAAACACCTGTTAGCGTTACAGTGAATTCGTTTAAGATCGCTCGACACATGATCATGCCTTTAAAAATCTTTATTTCTTTTGGATAGGTTGTAAGAGTATCATCATTATAATTATCCTTCACTATAAAATCAAAATTAACCAGCGCAATCTTTACGGTTTTATATAGGTTCGTCGTATCCTTTACAGTGATAATAATTTTTGAATCAAATTTATTTTGAGCAAAAGCATGACCGGAAATCACAACTATCAATAAAAAATAAAGTTTCAACATGTTCATTTTTGATCAAGTATAGTTTTTACTTCAGCTTCTGACAACCCTTGTTTTAAAAGCATATTGGCAAGCAATGCATTTTGTATTCTTAAATGCCTTTCAATTTTTTTGGACTTTGTGGCTCCCCCGATAATATTGCTAAGTACTACGGCCCATATGACGAGCCCAATTATTGATATAAGCAAAATGGATACTGGCTCAACGCTATTCATGGTATATAATTTACATTGTTGTGAAAAACTACCACTTTTCACGGTGTTTTTCTTTTAAACTTTGTAGATGACTTACTACAATCGTTAGCAAATTTTCTCTTATCATTGCATTCCACTTCCAACCCTACCAATTCCATCCTTCAGACTAACGATTGCTATAATCATTGTTGGCGCAGTTTTATCGCAATAAAATTCTTTTTTAATAAAACCCGCAACTGGTGCGGGTTTTAAGAGTGCGGCAAAGGAGATTCGAACTCCCACGCCCATGACAGGCGCTACCACCTCAAAGTAGTGCGTCTACCAATTTCGCCATCGCCGCAAGTTAAATACCAGGAACGGGCCGAGACCAGTTCCTGAAGAGGACTGCAAATGTAAAAACTTTAGTGGAATAAAAATCAAAAAGTAATTTCCCTGTGCCACAGGCTGTGGCCTGTAGCACAACTATAGCGGCCAATTCTAAAATCGCTTTCCTTGAAACTTTCATTAATACTGCCATAAGAAATGATAGTGAACTAAAAGAAGGAAATAGCATAACTCCAAATATGACTTTGGGGCTCAGAGTGATTTATAAAATATAATACTGCTCAGAATTATTTCCGGGTGCAAGTGCCATGCATCCGATAGCTATCAGATTCCCTAACTTTGGAGAGCAAAATAATTTCCTGCTTTTTAAAACAGCTTACTGCAATGACAGAAGAAATAACTCAACCATTTCCAGCGACCTACAAAGACATTGATGCAGCAACAAAATTATCAGGATTCACTATGGCTTCTGATGTGCTGACTTGTTCATTGCTAAGAACGCTTGCAGCTTCCAAACCATCCGGTAAATTTCTTGAGCTTGGCACTGGTACAGGACTTTCAACTTCATGGATACTTGATGGAATGGATACTGGTTCAACGTTAACATCAATTGACAATGCCCCTGCGTTTTTAGAAATAGCCAAAGATAAACTGGGGTCCGACAATCGGCTGGACTTAATACTCACCGACGGGGGCAAATGGGTAGAAGAAAATAAACACCAAAAATTTGACTATATTTTTGCTGATAGCTGGCATGGAAAATACCTGCTTTTGGAAGAAGTGCTATCTATGTTAAATACGGGAGGACTGTATATCATTGATGATATGCTGCCACAACCTAACTGGCCACACGGGCACCAGGAAAAGGCAATAAATTTAGTTGCATACTTAGAAACAAGAAAAGATCTAACACTAACGAAGCAGGTTTGGGCAACAGGAATTATAATTGCTGTTAAAAGATGAAACCCGCATGAATATTCAAACCTTTTATCCCGAAAACCCGGTTCTAAAAAAACATATTGAATACTACTATTTCTTAAAAACAGATTCGGACAATTTTACCAGCACCTACTATGCCTTTCCTAACCCGCTTCAATCGCTCAATATTCATAAGTATGCGTGTTGCGACATAAATTCTCATTCCACTATTGTATATGGCGACAAAAAATGTAAGTACCTTTTGATTGTGCAGGGGCAGCATGAATTGCCATTATTTGTTCAGCTGAAAGGCATTTTGGATAAAATAACCATTCTTTTTAAACCGCTTGGACTTAATCATTTTATTCAAAAATCCTTAATAGAAATTGCAGGCGAACCATCACAGGTTTTTACCGATTGGCATGAAGATAAAAATTTTAAAAAGTTTTTGGCTTCATTTTACGGTACGGACGATCATATTAAAAGAATTGCTGTTCTTGAAAATTATTTGCTTTCCCGGTATCATTCACTAGGTGAAGAAGCAATTCTTCAACAGGCAATAAACTTGCTGACTGATTTTGATATCGAATATTCCATCGCAGAAATTGCGGACAAAGCAGGTATGAATGATCGCTCCTTTAACAGGATGTTAAATAAACACCTGGGCATTTCACCTGTTGGATTTAGAAAAATTGCCCGTTTCCGGCATTCCCTGGAAAACAAGCTATTTGAAGAGAAATTTAAAACACTCACTGAAATTGGTTATGAAAGTAATTATTACGACCAATCCTATTTTCACAAAATGTATAAAAAATTAACAGGGCAAAACCCTTTGAAATTTTTTAACTCAATAGAAAAACTCGCCGACGACAGGCTGATTTTTAAATTTGTTAATAAATAGGGCTTGTCCGAAATGTACAATTTTGTTTGGGCATTCTTATCGTTCTTTACAATTCATAACAAATTAAAGGATGAAAAAAATAAGGATACTGGTTTTTACGCTTATCATAGTGCAGGCGGCATTGGCGCAAAGCAGTACTGAAATAATAACTATCCAATCCAAAGTATTTAAAGATGTCCGCACGGTGAAGGTTTCTTTGCCTGCAGAATATAAGGATTACCCGGACAGAAAATATGTGGTAGCTTATTTATTTGATGCACAGTCTGATGCGTTTTTTAATTTCGTAAAAGCAACATTTGATTACCTGGCAGCTGATGGTTATATGAGTCCCACAATCCTTGTGGGCATTTCATCCGGTAACAGGCAATATGAATTTACACCCACACCAGGAACAGAAAACGGCATAAAATATTTTAATAAAAGCGGCGGAGCAAATTTATTGGCATTACATTTAAAAGAAGAAATTTTACCCGTCATCCAAAAAAAATATCGCTGCAATTCCTATACTATTGGTATCGGGCATTCTTTGGGTGGAACATTTGTTACCTACGCGTTACTAAATTTTCCGGAAATATTTAATTCCGCAATTGTAATAAGTCCAAATTATCATTACGATGATGAGTAGCTGGTTCATCAATTTGATAGTATGGCAAATCCCCTCATCCTGGGCAAAAAGTTTTTGTACATCGCATACGGAAAGGGTGATACTTATGAAGAACGTTTTAAACCGGCCACGAAAAAAATGGATAGTCTTCTTATAAAAAAGAATATTCCGGGCTTGCGATGGCAGGTTAACAGTCTTGATAATGAAAGCCACGGAACCACTGCAACCGAGGGTATATTTAAAGGACTGATCGCCTTAAACAGGCAATTTACTTTACCATACGAGCAGTTCGGCGTTTTAATAAATGATACCACAAAACCTTTTATCGAAAGTGTAAAAGAATATTATAGATCCCTATCAAATAGGGCCGGTATTCAATTACCACTCGTAAATGATATTAATGGTATGGGCTACAACTGTTTTTATTCAAATAAAAAAGCCGAAGCAATAAAGGTTTTTGAATGGGCGCTTTCTTTGTTTACCGACGATTATAACCTGTACGACAGTATGGGTGAAATGCAGCAGTCAACCGGCAATAAAAAAGAAGCTTTGTATTATTATTCAAAAGGCCGGGCTGTAGTGGAGCAGCAAAAATCAAAACTGCCGGCTAAAACATATCAAGGGCTGGTAAAAGGATTTAAAAACCGCATCCAATCTGTTAATACTTCGAAATAATTACTCAACAACAACAGTTTCCCTGCTTATATTTCTGCGTTTTTAAAGTAATTCGTCGTATTAAAAATTGAATTTCCCGGGATGAAATCCGGCCTGGATAAAAAATGATTGAAATGAAGAAGATAAAATAATATCTTTAAGGAATGATCATGGGATCCGTTGCCCATCCCCTCCAACTGCCTGAACTGATTTTTCATTTTAATCTAAACCCCATGTTGGTGAAAACTTACGGCAGTGCTGTATATGGTGTGGAAGCAATTACCATTGCAGTGGAAGTAAATATCAATAACCAGGGCAAATCCGACGCTATCATTGTAGGGCTTCCCGACGGCGCGGTTA
>JBDTVX010000348.1:0-6163 GCA_040007015.1 Ferruginibacter sp.
TTTGTGAGCCGGGAAAAACAACAACTGGAGCTTATGATGCAGAGCCCGGAATTTTCTTTTGCGGAAAATGCTTACAACGATTTATACCAGCATCACCCCCGTGCCCATATCAATTCCGTTCCTGCTGATTTTGACAACATCAATATTGACCACGCCATTGATTATTACAAGCAAAGACTTGGTAATATGAATGGCATGCACTTCTTTATCGCAGGCAACATTAAGCCCGATGAAATAAAAATGCTTTTGTCTAAATACATTGCAAGTATTCCCGGAGGCGAGATCAATACTACTTACAGGGATTTAAAAATGATTCCAAAACCAGGCATCAATACATTTACTTATAAAAAAGGAAAAGAAAAGAAAAGTATACTGAGTCATTATATTTTCAACACCGCAAAATATGATATAGACGATGCCTTTTATCTGAACTTCCTTAATGAGATCCTCAATAATAAAATTATTGATACCATACGCGAAGCCATGAGCGCTATCTATGGCGGAGGAATTGGCGGCGGCTTACAAAAAATACCTAGCGAACGGTATATGTTGCAATCCAACTTCCCCTGCGGCCCTGAGAATGTTGATAAAGTAGATAAGGCATTCTGGGAGATTATCGCGTCCATAAAAAAGCCGGGAGGTATTTCAGACAATGATTTGGCAAAAGCCCGTAAGCCTTTGTTAGAGCGGAATAAGGCAAGGGTAAAAACCAATCCGTTCTGGGTAGGCATATTGCAGGATGCGGAGAAAAATGGTTATTCCCCCGAAAGGATATTGACATACGATGAGCGCATCAACGCCATAACCCCGGAAAAAATGATGGAGATCGCCAATAAGTATTACACCCGTGAAAATGTGTACACCGCTATCCTTTTACCGGAAAATTAAAATATAGTCTTGAAAATATTCATTGAAAAAGCTGTCTGTAAGGACAGCTTTTTTGGTTGAGATATCGTTTGCCGGTACTAAAATATTTCAGTCCATTATATTGTTGTTCAAATAAATTGATCGGTCAAAACCACGCCGATGCATCATGTTAATAAATATTCCCTGTTTAATCCTGTCTGAATTTAAAATATTTGATAGTTACCGGCATTGGTAATCGTATGTTTCTTCAAATGTGTATGTGCCGGATGAATTTGTATTCGTATTCATTCTTTTTACAGGAAACCCATTGTCGTTATAAGTGTAGGTCATGGTTCTTTTCCAGTCGTTAGACGTATAACCCAGGGGATTGTTTTTACTGAGCGCTGTAAAAAGTGGTTCGGGATCGTAATTGTTCCAGGCTGCATGCATTAAAAAGTACCACTTTTTTATGCCTGCAAAAGGAGTTGGTTTATCATCATAACCCGATGCTGTTTCTGTTGTAACCGTTCTTGGCCCGGTGGTCCACTCATAACTTAATGCTGTTACGTTGTCCTGGTCGTTATAAAAGATAGACAGGTCATATTCCCAATCGCCAATAACTAAGTCTGTTTGCTCACCTACTTTAAAAAGACGGTTTTTATAATCGTAAAAAAAGAAATAGGTATTAACATCGGTTCGGGTAATGCCTTTTTCTGTTAAGGCAGTTTGCGCCTGCGATGGCATCCCATCAAAAATGCTGCCGTTGAAAACAATTGTATAGCTATCCCCGGGCGGATTATTAAGGCCTCCATAGCTCACCATAGAGTTATCTCCTATTACTGTAGAATCTTCCAGAACATGATAGAATCCTCCAATAAACTTTTTTATCGTGGTTATTTTTCCATCACTGTTGTATAGATATTCATAAGTTGCACTATTGCCGGCTAAGGTAGTGGATTCTGTTTTTGGTATGCAAACTGCGGCAACTCCAGGAGTCGCAGTCAGAGCAGGGGTTGTTGTTTTTGTGCAACTATCGATTAGTAATGCAAAAAATAGCAACACAACCAGGTGTGTATTTTTTTTCATTTTTTTCATTTTTTATACAATCAAATTATTTATTAATCTTATTTCTATCTTAAGCCAATACCGGAATGAATATTTTTGTCTCAATATTAGGATCAAAGCCGGTGCGGTTTTTTTTCAGAAGGCAGCGTACCTGCATTCACTTACATATGCCCTGAAATGACTACCGTACTGTGCATGGAACCCTGGGTACATGATTACTTTATTGGCGCCAAATTCTACAAGGCTGGAAGGCACTACAGTCATATGGCAATTGTTAGGTGACAATGAAAAAATATTAGGATTGGTAAGTGTAAAGATTGCCGCGCCCAATGTGCCGCATATATCTGCACTTTCATTAATTTCGGGTGGCGGTAAACCCACAGCATCCCATGCCTTGCCTGTTTCTATAGCCTGGAGAGAACATGGGCCGTACAAATCTATCGCAGCGTGTACCCATGCATTCCGTGCGTCAGCAAATTGGGCAGTATTGGGCAGATAATTTAAACTGCGGTATGCAATATCACTTGCGGCTGCAATACCGATCCCGAATACAGAAAATGGGTTAGCGTTATCATTAACGCCGACTCCCCCGTTCACCAATAGATAATACATATAATTTTGTACGCCGCTATTGGTGTGTACGCCCCAGTTGTCGCCGGATGTGTCAACGGCTAAAGTAGTGCCTATCCAAAAACTTTTACTCAGGTAAGTATCTGGCTGAGGAACTGATATTGGGGTTGCAGGATTTTTGTGGTTTGGGTTTGACATATCCCTGATCCATAAACTATTTCCGTTGGAGGGATCCTTCCTGGCGAATCCGATCAGCCATGTACTGCCATTTATTCCGAAACGCCAGGCCAGGCAGCTTGCACCGAGTATATCAGAATAAGATTCATTTAATGCCCCTGTTTCCTTTTCATACACCAGTTGAGCGGATGCTGCAGTAACTGCGTGTGTAAATTCATGTGCGATTATATCCAGGGAATTATAATCATCGATTGTGCTTACTGTACCGGCATTACCCACTTTCATTATTCCGTTCCCAAAACCCATACTGGCATTATCAGGACTTGTAGGGGTGCACATGGGTGTATTACAAAAAAGCGCATCCTGTAAAATAATTACACCAGTTCTTGCACTGTCCCACCCGTCGCGGTCAAAAACATTCTTGTAATAATTATACGCCGTTTCTACACACCAATGACTGGTTGCTGCTGAGGACTGGCTATTCCAGCCGTTATTACTGAATGAAATATAATCTGAATAATTGGATTGGGTGCTATTCCAGTGTTGGGTACGGATAAAAGCAGGCTGGCAATCATCCCATAAATTATATGCAGTGGGGTTCCCTGTATTGGGCACCGCACGTGTAAAAATATTTTGGACGCCGTAAAAATTTGTATTTACCGATGTTGGTGTGCATTCAGATGTAAGGGGTAATGATCTGATGACCAAGCCTGTTTGCGCATTTACAAAAATTCTTTTACCGTTAAGAAAGGATGTGTAGAGATCAAACATATATGCCACTACAAACGCAGCCGGATCTTTTGAATTCAAACTTTCTTCTGTTGATATCCATACTAATTCGCCTTTGGGTTTGTAAGTTGCATTTTCATCATGTTTTATAAGTTTATAATTATTTTCTGCCTGAGGCACTTCCCATGCATATCGGGCTGCCGGTAAAAATTGTTTTGCTTTTTGCAATGCTTCTTCTTTTGGAATAATTATAACCGGGTTTTTATTTAGCCCTTTTATCATTTTTCCATTGGCTGATAAAAGTTTTCCTTCTTTTGCGTGCAATAAGAATTCACCCCCGATTATTTTATAGCCTTTATAAAATTGATCGAACCGGTAATGTGTTATACCTGTTTTATCTTTTTCTGTTTTATTAAGGCGCATATCATCATTTAGACCAAGCGCCAATGCTTTTTTCTCTTTTGAAAAAAAAGTTTGCGGATCTAAATTGATTTCCTGTTTAATATTTATCCAATCTGCATTGCTGGTAGGACCGGCAATTTTTTTCATTTCGCTGTTCCAGAACACGCTATCCTTTTGTGCATATACCGGGGCTATACCCAGCAAAATAATGCTTATTAAAAAGTATATTTTATTTTTCATTACTTGAAATTTTTTAGAATAAATATGGATGCTTATTTTCTCTGCCGGATTATTTTTTCGAGTTGCTGGATTTTTTTATTAGCCTCAATAATATACAATGTCATCTCTTCGATTTTCTCCATTATTTTTTTTTGGGTATCGCCTAAATGCAATCCTTTTTCCTCTATTTCTTTTGCAGAAGGGATATTAGGCAGGTGTTTATTTTGTTCTATATATTTTTCCACTTCATCAATGGAACTGAGTTTATATTTTTCATCAAATACATAATCGGGCCAGCCGTTGGATTCTACAATTACTTCTTTACTGCGAATGGTTCCATTTACCTCCAATTTATAAGTAGGATATTCTTTACCAATACCTACATTGTTTGTGCCTGATCCGATAAAAATTGCAGAAACGCCATTGGCAAAAATGCGCATATTGGTATTGGAAAAAGTGCCAATACCTGCTGAAGTTCCACCTATCAGCGTAGCCAATATATTTCCTTCAACGCTTCTATGGGATATTCCATAACTGTTGTTGGAAGTTTGTACAGTAAGCTTTTCCACGGGTGTTCGTGTTCCTATTCCAACATTGCCTGCGTATAATGTTGCAGGTTGCCCAGACTGGCTGATGCCTGTTTCGTTGACTTGCAGAATTAAATTGCCCGCGCTGGCTTTAGCACCTTTGTAGGCTGCAATCTCCATAGTAGTACCTGTGCCATAAAGATAACCGGAGCGGGTGCCATTGCTGTTCAATGATAAAAAGGGGTTGCTACCGGATAGATCCATAGTACCAAAGCCGTCTAATGACAAATTTTTGATGTTGCCATTGTAAAATTCAAGTTTTGAATTTGGATTAGATGCGGGTGTACCAAAGAGCAGGTTATTGTTGAAATTCTGTATAAATCCTTTGTAAGCGCCGGCATTATCGTAAAAAGATATATAGGGGGTTGCGCCTTGTATCCTGAATGCTTCATTGTCTTTTTTAATGTGGAACGGGGCCAGTGGAGCGTTGACGCCAATGCCTACGTTGCCGGCGTTATTATTGTAAATATCTGCACCATTTGTATTCCAGGAGCCGCCACCAGCACCGGTTACAAGTTCTGACCAGCCCGCTGCCTTGTAATACCAGAAGCTGGCGGTTTCATCATCATATACCAGTAAACCCACTGCAGGATTTAAGATACCGGTTCTTTCCGCACTGCTCATACGTGGGATCAGCAAGCCCTTTGTAGTACTTTTTACATCAAGCATTGCGCTTGGATCAGGTACGGAACCATCGATACTGATACCCACACTTTGGGAATAGGATACAATGCTGCTTAAAAAGATCAATGAAATAAGGATCAAATTTTTCATAATGAATGTTTATGGGGATGAATTAATTGAATGATGATAGCGGGCGATTTTTTATATGAGATCAGGAACTTATTTTGGATGTAGTGGCAACTTTTTAAAAGTCTGCCCGCAGCATTTGTCGTTATAAACTGCCTTTTGGTAACAAAATATTTTCTATTGATTGTGTAGAGGATCAAAGAAGCGAGTAATACTATCCGGTAGCTGGTCAAAATGGGCTTAGATATTTGCCTGAAAATACTCGCGATTGAGGGTGGGGGAAGTGTTGCAAAAAGCAGGCATGCCGGAGGCCCTTTATTGCAGGTGACCGGATATTGGTTCAATCAATAAATTAACGGGCGCCTTTCGGGCAGGGCTTGCTGCAGAGCTGGAATTCATTGAACGTCCAGCCGGGAACCGTTGCCGGATAAAGAAATAAATGTACAGGTTAACGAACAAGAGCCCAGCGATGTTTGTGAGGGCCCGGGCAAAAGTACAATAGAGGTAAAATGCTCATCCTTCCAACGCCCGGTCGGCCTTGCAGCAAGCCCAATATTGTGCGTTCGTACTTCTCCATCACTTTAAGGAATCTTTTTTAAACTTTTGAATCGTGTTGTTCAGAATGTCGCCAACATAAATGTTTTCATCTTTGTCAATGGCAAGGTCGTGATACCAGGAAACCGGCCCATTGTAATATCCCCTTCTTCCAGATATTGTTTGTACAAAATGTCTGAGCCACGATGTTTGAGTTTTAAAAAAGTGAAATCGTCAACTGCAAATAATTTGGATTTTTTGTTGTCAAACGCAATAGAATAAAT
>JBDTVX010000349.1:0-6097 GCA_040007015.1 Ferruginibacter sp.
CCCACATCGTTACTGCTACCAGCACAATTAAAAAAGTAATGAACCTGTGAAGGGCTGTGATCCCGAACCTGTCATACAGAAATACATCAATATATTTAAGCATGCCAAATAACAGCACCTGTGAAAGAAGTACAAATATCAAAGGCACCAAAGCAAATTTCAGGCCCCTGGCTTTTTTGATGAAGAAATACCCGTTCCATAATCCTGCTGATAGATGAATAAAAAAACACCACCAACAGCCATCCAAAAAAATTGCCAAACGGTATACCAAACCAGTCGGCTGTCAGGGGATTAAGACCGGTATCTTTTCAATTCCAGTGCCACATGTGTAATCTATAGGCAACCGTATCCATACTAAGGTCAATGCTGATAGCAAGGAGCGTATCCAATGCCGCAGAAGACCACAAGGGTAATCGAAGGCGATCACTGAAAAGTCTTGATGAATACATGATAATGCTCCAGCCAATACCAATGCAAAGCGGAATATCAAAAGGTGGAGGCCCGAACATGACCATGAATTTCCCGTATATATACCCCATATCGGAAATTACATTTATGTATTCCAGGAGTAAGCCAAAAAGTAATCCGCCAAACAGGTAGCTGGTATGCCGTATGCCATTTTTCAGGGCATTAATTAAGCAAAGCACAAACAAAAGATACATGCAAATCTCAGCGATGGGGAAACAATAATAGGGAGCCTGGGAATAAGGGATACCAGGGAATGGAGGCATTTGATTTCGGTTTTAAAGCCGTAAAAATAGCTACTTTCTGTAGGTAATACTTTCTTGTCGAATTGACCTGGACTAAATTAAGCGGAACTTATTTTAATTTTAAAATGTATGCCAGCCGATGTCCTAAACCTGCAGTGCTGTAAGAACCGTATTTCATTATCTTTAATAAAATCATTTTATATGAAATATTTTGCCTGTTGCCTCCTCACCCTTATATTTTGTTTCAATTCATCAAATATATTTTCACAAAAGAACAACTGGATTGCCTTGTTTGATGGTAAGGATCTTGCTGGCTGGGATAGTTATATCGGTCCGCCCCTGGACGACGCAGGAAAAAAGATAAGTGATGTGCCAGTTGGATTAAATAACGATCCAAACCAGGTTTTTACCGTAGTTACACAAGATGGCGGAAATGTGATCCGTATTTCAGGAGAAAGCTGGGGCGGCATTTCAACATTATCTGAATATGCAGATTTTCATTTACGCTTGCTGTTTAAATGGGGCAAGCTTAAATGGGGACAAAAGAAAACAAAGAAAAGAGACAGTGGGTTGTTATATTTTGCGGTAGGCGATCATGGAGCCGACTATGGCGCCTGGATGCGCTCACAGGAATTTCAAATTGAAGAGGGAAACAGTGGCGATTACTGGGGCGTTGCCGGTGGAATGCAGGACATCCCCGTGATAAAAAAATCAGACAGTGAATATGTTTATGATCCGGCCGGCCGGTTTTGTACGTTTAGTGCTACCGGTAAAGTTGGGCGTCATTGTATTAAAAAAGGGGATGCTGAAAATCCTTCCGGTGACTGGAATACACTTGACCTTTACTGCCATGGTGATACCAGTGTACACATGATCAATGGGAAAGTAATGATGGTGCTATATCACTCCAGCCAGGCCGAAGAAGGGCGGGTGTTGCCACTGGCAAAGGGAAAAATCCAAATTCAATCGGAGGGTGCAGAAGTTTTCTACAAAGATATCAAGCTGGAAAGCCTTGATGCTATTCCTTCGGCATTTTTTAAATGAGCAGGTTATAAAAATAGCGCTTAACAGCTACGCCAATAAAAGCCGGTCAGCAACTGCTAAACGGATTTCATAAACGATCTTGTCTTTAATTCAATACCAATAGTTTTTACTGTTACTTCTAAAAGATGCTGCATCAAAGGACCAGATATGCTGGCAATTATCCTTATGGCATCAGTGATGCTTAGTGCATCCTGTAAAAAAAAGGATAAGACAATACCTGTGAGATTAATGAGGAAAACTTTTCGGGAAGTTACAAAGTAGCGTCCGTTAAATTTCAAGCCTCGGCAACAACTCCCGGGGTTGACGGAACTGCACTTTTTTTGATAACTGTGAATTAAATGATGTAACAACATTCAATTCAAATCATACCTATATTTATTCGGATGCCGGAACAGCCTGCACCACAGGCGGCGGTGATAATGGAACTTGGAGTTTGAACGGAGTGAGCCTCACAATTGATGGCGCTTCGAATGCTGTGGAAAATTTTTGTCTGCAGCAATTTTTCCATAACTAAAACAGACATCAAAACTGCAGGCGATAAAATCACCAATACTTTTAGAAAGTAATAGCCATTCTTTAGTTGCCCGATCATTGATATAGTATAAACTTTCTTCTGCACGGTGTCACATTGCGCTTAGCTATACCGCTTTTTAAATAGGGATGGATTTTCCCCGGTTATTTTTTTAAACAATTTATTAAAATAGGAAAGGCTTTCAAAACCCACTTCATAGCAGGCTTCCGAGATACTTATTTGCTGTAGCAGTAATGTTTTAGCTTGTGTAATTCTGTATTGGTTCACAAATTCAGTAAAGGTCATCTTTGTTTGTTTTTTGAAATACCGGCAAAAAGCTGCGGTACTTAAATGAACACTCGAAGCCACTTTATTTACATCGGGCTTATCATTATAATTGGCATGGATATATTTGTAAATAGCTCCCATTCGTATTTTGTCGTTGAGAAATAACCTGATACTCGTATCCTGCTCATTCAGTTCGATCACCTCATGAGAAGTTGCCAGAATTTGGAAAATTTCCAGTAAGCATAATAGTTGTTCAAAGTGGCCAAGCGTTCGCATATATTTTAATTTCTCTGCTACGCATTGCTTTGTTTTCCCCGTAAAAGATAATCCGAATGATGCCTTTTGAAATAGTTGTTGTATGCTTCCCAGTTCCGGAGTTTCATTAAATGCATCGCCCAAAAAATATTCTTTGAGCTGAACCACTATTTGTTTGTATTCGGTTTTTAAGCCGTAGTCGAAATTCAGATGGGGAATATTAGGCCCTATTAATACCAGGTCGCTTTCCATAAAGCTTGATATGTTCTGTCCTACATGCCGTATACCGTTTGTTCCCTCGACATATACCAATTCATATTCCGGATGGTAGTGCCAGAAAAAATAATTTTTTAATCGCGGCGTAAAAAGTTTGAATGATTGACCCGGGTCGGGCAATACAATTTCTTTTTTAATTTTCACTGGAAATTTCCTGTAAAGCTACTATTCCTTTATAAAATAAGTCAATTATGTCAATGGAGAGCAAATATTGGTCACCAGGGATGTTAATTAATCCTGCAAGATTGAAGACCTTTGAACTATTAAATCAGGAATTAAAATTTTTATATGACACAGGAAACAATGATACCGACAATGGCCCCGGCAATGGATGCACACAAAGATATTCCGGGCAACCCATCCACCGCTAAAAGCAGTAAAGTAAAACTGAATGACCGCAGCCGTGGCAAGCCTTTAAATTTACTGAGCGAAGCAGACTGGCAGTTTTGGATTACCAATGGATATATCGTTATCAAAAACGCGGTACCCGGAGAACAGGTAAAAAGATTGGCCGATTTCCTTTGGGAGTTTGAAGAAAAAGACCCTAATGATTCCGCAACATGGTACGCCCCGCCCCGTGCCGAAATGAAAATGAAAGAACTTACCAATACCGGAATGGTTGAAGTGTATAATCACCAGCTCCTGTGGGACAATCGCCAGTACCCAAAAGTACACCAGGCATTTGCCGATATATGGGGCACCGAAAAATTATGGGTTACTATAGACCGGGCTAACCTGAACTTACCTATACGGCCAGGGTTTGAACATAAGGGCTTCATTCATTGGGACTATGATCCTGAAACAAAGCCTCAGAATGTGCAGGGCGTTCTGGCACTTGCAGACCAGGCAGATGAAAATATGGGAGGGTTTCAGTGTGTTCCGGAGTTATACCGCACGTATGATACCTGGAAATTAACACAGCCCGGTGACAGGGATCACTTTAAACCCGATGTAACTGGATTTGAAATAGTAAAAGTGAAAATGGATGCGGGTGATCTATTAATATTTAACAGCACCCAGCCGCACGGTATCAGGCCCAACAGGAGCAACGATAGCGTACGCCTTGCCCAATATATTTCTATGATGCCGGCTGAGGAAGATAATGAGGAATTACGGAAATGGAGAATTGAATCATGGAAAGAAAGACGGGCGCCTGAAGGTTATGCTTTCCCGGGTGATCCCAGGAAATGGGAACAAACAAAATATCGTACTGCTGAATTATCGGAGCTGGGCAAAAAGCTCCTTGGCCTCGAAAAATGGTGATGGTCAAAATGTAAAAATTGTAATCCTAAGTGAATAGGTCAGCATTTGCAGCGTGCATTCAGATTCGTGTGACAGTCTGTCCGGAATTTGCGTTTAAACTGTACTTCAATAATCTTACCAGCATCCTTATTATTCCTGCTTCTTAATAATTAACGCGGTAACAGTGATAGCAATCCCAAAAAAAGACAGGATTAAAAAAGATATTTTTAAACTAGTGGCACTGGCAATAAATCCAATGATAGGTGGTCCTATCAACTGGCCGATCATGCCTATCGACGAAACAGCGGCAATAGTCATTGCAGGCGGCAAAATTTTAAATTTTCCGGCTGCACTGAACACCAATGGAACTGCCGGTGAAACGCCGATGCCTACAAACAGCAAACCTATCGTCGCGGGAATAAGGTAAGGAAACAAGACCGTCATCAATAGCCCTGCTGTGGTAGATATGCCACATAACGCAATAATTTTTTTAAAGCCGATCTTATGAGTCAGCCAGTCTGTAATGAACCTGGTAGTTGTCATTGAAATCATGAAGGCAGTATAACCCAAACCGATAAACGCAGTTTCGGTGTTGACCACTTTTTTAAAGTAAACACCGCTCCAGTCAAACATGGCCCCCTGGCATATCATAGAACAAAAGGCAATTACACCGAGTCCTAAAAACGCCTTTTCGGGCTTTGTAAAAAGAGGGCGCCGTTCCTTTGGCTCCAGCTTTTCATGAAGGAGATAGGAAAAGCCAAATAGAAAACTGCACAGGCTGATCAATGCAACTGCGACGAAATGATAGGGAACAGGGAAAGCCTTCCCGATGAGGAAAGTACCAAGAGATGCTGCGATAAGCCCTGCGACGCTCCACATGCCATGGAAAGAGGAAATGATTGTTTTTTTATACAAGATTTCAAGTGCAATGGCCTGGGTATTGATTGAAATGTTCATCATGTTACCGGCCGAGCCAAAGAGAAAAAGACAAATTGTTAGTTGTAAAGTATTCTGGGAAAACCCGATAGCGATCAGGAGAGAGCTATAGATAATGGAGGACACTATTATTACCTGCCGGCTTCCGATCTT
Organism: Ferruginibacter sp.; assembly: GCA_040007015.1. Taxonomy (GTDB): domain Bacteria; phylum Bacteroidota; class Bacteroidia; order Chitinophagales; family Chitinophagaceae; genus Ferruginibacter. The sequence goes on from JBDTVX010000349.1 coordinate 5,416, forward strand.
TGAAGCCAAATACCCCGAGAAAGGCAGGGTAATGAAAGAGCCTACCGGCATTGTTAAAAGAACTGCTCCCAATCCGGCTTCAGACAGGTTTAACCGCTGTTGGATGTTCGGAATGCGGGAAGCCCACGTGGCAAAGATGAAACCAAAGAAAAAGAAATACAGGCTTATGCTGATGCGACGCGCCTGGAGTGATCTTTGCTTCTTTTCCATTTAAAGTGCAAATAACAAATTAAATGGGAATTATAAAGGTTGCATAAGATGCATATTTTGAGAGCCTTGCTATTTTCCAAATTTTTCTATTCTATAAATCCTATATAGCCGGGATAAAAAGTTACAATATATTCGTCTACTCTTACACGTTATGATATTTTTTGTTGTAGCATTGGTACAGGGCAGGTATTATTCTCCATACACCAGTGCTTTAAAGAAATCATTTGGAAACCTGTATGCGGGGTCAGTAATCTCCCGTCCATTTTTGAATTGCACTTATTTTTACTTCTACTGGCTTTTTCAACCTGTTTGTGAAAGGGACGACGCGGGAATAATATGAAATTATAAGCAATACAAAATGGGTGCAATCCAAATTCCTCCTGCGTTTGAAACGCAACAAAAGCAGCATACACAATGTTTTGAAAATAAATGTGTTGAAGGTGGTGTATATATAATTGTCGCAACACTCAAA
>JBDTVX010000350.1:0-6078 GCA_040007015.1 Ferruginibacter sp.
ACAATCTGTTATCTTATAGCGTCTGTTACTTTTATCCTGGGACTTAAAATGTTATCGCACCCGGAAACTGCACGAAGAGGAAATCTCATAGCTGCCGCAGGAATGGCGATTGGCATTTTCGGGACCATTTTTTTATTTGAGCAGGAAGTAGATGGCGATGCGATCCATTTGAACAATATCGTAATGATTTTTGTGGCATTAACCATTGGTGCAACACTTGGTTTTATATCCGCCAAAAAAATAAAAATGACGGCGATGCCCGAAATGGTCAGCCTTTTTAATGGTATGGGTGGAGCCTGTGCCATGTTGATCTCGCTCATTGAATTCAATCATTACCTGCATACAGCCATGCCACCGGTTGGGGATCTTGTATTATTAACCGAAGAATTGACCACCGTTTCTGTCATCGCCATTACCGCTGGTTTAGTGATCGGTAGCATTTCTTTTGCAGGCAGTATTATTGCATGGGGAAAATTAAGAGGGATAATAGGCGATACCACATTCAAAGGACAGCGAAACCTGAATATGGTTTTCCTGGTGGTTTTATTGTGTGCGGTGGCGTTATTCATTTTCAAAACTCCGATAACCGGCAGCGAATCGGGAGGGTATTCATTGCCGTTTGCAGATGGGTCCAGGTCTTCCTGGGGAATAACCTCCTTTCATATTTATTTATTTTATGGTATACTTGCATTGTCCTTATTATATGGTGTTTTATTCGTTCTGCCTATCGGTGGTGCCGATATGCCGGTAGTCATTTCGCTGCTCAATTCTTTTACAGGTGTAGCAGCAGCATGTGCGGGTTTTATGTACAATAACCAGGCAATGCTTACCGGTGGTATATTGGTTGGGGCGGCGGGTACATTGCTTACGATATTGATGTGCAAAGCGATGAACCGAAGCCTGCTCAATGTAATCATAGGTTCATGGGGAGGGGCGGCTGCTACTGCCGGTTCGGTATCAACAGAACACGGTGCTTACAAAGAAATCACGTTAAGTGATGCAGCGATGGTAATGAGCTTCGCCAATAAAGTTATGATCGTTCCCGGCTATGGATTAGCAGTGGCCCAGGCCCAGCATACCTGCCATGAGCTGGAAAAGATATTGGAAGAAAAAGGTGTGGAAGTAAAGTATGCCATTCACCCGGTAGCGGGGCGTATGCCCGGGCACATGAATGTATTGCTTGCGGAAGCAGATGTAGATTATGAAAAATTACTGGAAATGGACCAGGCAAATGATGAATTTAAAACCTGTGATGTAGTATTGATACTGGGGGCCAATGACGTGGTGAACCCGGCTGCAAAAAAAGACCCGTCGTCTCCTATTTATGGCATGCCAATACTGGAAGTGGAACAGGCTAAAACAGTAATTGTAAATAAAAGAAGTATGAAGCCCGGTTATGCAGGTATTGAAAATGATCTTTTCTTTCAGCCCAAAACAAGCATGTTGTTTGGCGACGCAAAGAAGGTATTGCAGAATTTGTGTGCGGAAATAAAAACGGTGTAGGGTTTGATGTTTATGTTTTTTTGTTACGGGCATTTGTTTTTCGTGGCATTCCCGAAAAATCGGAATTTCGCGAGGTGATTATTTAATCAGCATTATTCCTTTGCTCTACATCGTTGTGTCACTCTCTTGTACCGCATACCATTGTGGATCTTTTACCCACGCGGAGATCGGCCTGTGTTGTATCAACAAGGCGTTATAGGAACCGGCCGTTGTAGGAACAGGCCGTGGCCTGTTCTGGCCATCACAAGGTTGTAATATCTCTAAAAGAACAGGCCTCGGCCTGTTCCTACAACGGCCCACCCTACATATTCACGCATCGCCTGTAAAAACCTTCCCATGGCAAGAGGGTTATATTTTAAAATACCGGGCACTCTTTTTACATACGTTCGGATTCAAACACCATCAATAAAACCATCCATTGAAAGTTCCGGCGGCGCTCATACAAGCTCTTCAAAATATAAAAGGCTTCGATGAAGAGGCCTTTGAAAATGTGCATCGATCCGGTGAGCAAATCACTTCAATAAGATTAAACATTCACAAACCATCCGGTTCTTCGAAAGTCTTTCCGGGTAGTGATATGTTGCAAGGTACCGTGGCATCCCCCGTTCCCTGGAGCACGAATGGATACTATCTTTCTTCCCGTCCATCTTTTACTTCCGACCCGCTCTTTCATGCGGGCGCTTACTATGTACAGGAAGCGAGCAGCATGTTCCTGGAAGAAATATTAAAGCAATCAACGGATCTTACCCAACATATAAAAGTATTGGACCTCTGTGCCGCACCGGGCGGAAAATCTACTTTAATTCAATCCCTTATTTCCGGAAAAAGTTTATTGGTAAGCAATGAAATCATTAAAACAAGGCTTACGGTTCTTACAGAAAATATAACCAAATGGGGCGCATCCAATGTGATCATTACCAATAATGACCCAAGAGATTTTCAAAGGCTGCCTGGTTATTTTGATATTATAGTGGTAGACGCTCCCTGCAGTGGAAGCGGCTTATTCAGGAAAGATCCAAAAGCAATGAATGAATGGAGTGAACAACAGGTGGAACTATGCAGCCTGCGACAGCAACGTATCCTGACTGATATTTTACCCGCCTTAAAAGACGGAGGTATATTAATTTATTCTACCTGCTCATTTTCAAAGGAAGAAAATGAACAGATCAGTGAATGGCTCATAAAAAATTATCAATTATCAACTATTAATTATCAGTTAAACAATGAATGGAATATTATAGAAACGGCATCTCCGCAAACCAACGCTTATGGCTATCGTTTTTATCCTGATAAACTGAAAGGCGAAGGTTTTTTTATTGCTGGTTTTACGAAAAAGCAATTGGAGGGTACAGGCAGGGCAGCGGTGAAATCAAAGGGAAGATCGGAAAGACTAACACCCAAAGAGACGGAAGCACTAACATCCTGGTTAAAAAATCCGGCTGATTTTTTCTTTATAAAGCAACAGGATGAGGTGATTGCCATGCCCGTTTACCTGGAAAAAAATTTGGCGGATGTCCAGTCGGCGCTGTATATAAAAAAAGCAGGCGTGAAGTTGGGGGCTATCATACGCAACGAATTAATTCCTGATCATGAGCTTGCGCTAAGTAACATTCTCAGTCCTGGTATTCCTGCGATCAGCGTCGATAAAGAAACAGCCCTGCAATATCTGCGAAGACAGGAAATGAAATTAGATCCCGTTATCAAAGGCTGGGCATTACTGACTTACCTGCAATTACCGCTCGGGTGGATAAAAGCTTTACCAAACCGTATTAATAATTATTATCCGAAAGAGTGGCGTATCCTTAACAAGTAGTTTGTGAAATCGTGCAGTGTATTTGAATCGAAAAAAAATTTAGTTAAACCAAAGAGGCGTGTTGTTATAATAATGCTACTAACCAACAAAATTTCCCATCTTTGCGAAGAAAAAATTCTCCCTGTATGAAGCGTTTATTGATCCTGTTATTTTCTGCGCCTTTATTTGTGCTTGCGCAAAATAAACCACTTGTGATAGAAGGTGTTGCTCCAAATTTATATCTTATCCATACCATTGCGCCAAAGGAAAATTATTATAGCATCGGCCGGATTTATAATATCAGCCCAAAAGAAGTGGCACCTTTTAATAATTTAGTATTGGATAGCGGGTTAAGCTTGGGCCATACTCTCAAGATACCCTTATCAGCAGCTAATTTTGTCCAAAAGGGTGACGCTGCCGCAGATGAAGTATTGATACCGGTATATCATTCAGTTACCGGTAAAGAGAGCCTGTATCACATCAGTGTTAAATATAATAAACTACCCGTAGAAACATTGAAGCAGTGGAATAATTTAAAATCAGACGCGGTAAGCAATGGCACTAACCTGGTAGTCGGGTACCTGAAAGTAAAGAAGGAACTGTCTTCGCTGGCAGGCATGGCTAAGGTTAAGCCGGCTGATAATCCGGATAAAGCGGTCGAAAATCCCGATAAGACCGTCGCAGTTAAAGAAACGAATAAACCGGATGTACCAAAAGTGACATCACCAACGGTAAAAGTTCCTGAAAAAGAAAAGCCCCGGCTACCGGCTACGCCTGACAAAAGAAAGGAACCCGCCGAAATAGTTGTAAAAGAAGCTTTACCTGTAAAAAAAACAGCGACACCGGGAAGCCGGAAAAGTTTTAACGGGGGTGCTTTTAAATCAGATTATGAAAAACAAACACAGGATAAGGATGTAACCGGTGAAACAGGAGCGGCAGCGGTTTTTAAAAGCACAAGTGGCTGGGAAGACGGAAAATATTATTGCTTGCACAATACATCATCACCCGGCACGATTGTAAAAATAACCAGCACCTCCACGGGAAAAAGCATTTATGCCAAGGTGTTGGATATCATACCGGATATAAAACAAAATTCGGGTTTGCTGGTTCGCATCAGTAACGCTGCTGCCGAAGAACTGGGTGCAGGCGATGCAAAATTTGATTGCAGTTTAAGCTACTCAAAATAAGTTACCAACCTCCTCAAATTGTGGTAGTTCATTGATTGCCCGGGAAAATTTACAGCATTTAGAATATAGTAATCGATTCATCAACAAAAAATATAATGGTGTGATGATTTCATTCTTCAATCAAATTGTTGATGTATTGAATGAATTAAGCATTTCATATATGCTTTCGGGCAGTGTGGCAATGGGTGCATATATTCTACCCAGAACAACCCGTGATTTTAATTTTATAGTCTATTTGCAACCTAAAGATATCGATGGTTTCGTGGCAAACTTTCAGGATGGTTATTATTGTGATACAGATGCTGTAAAAGATGCAGTAAAAGCTGCATAGTTTGTTTAATATTATCGATCCTTTATCGGGTTATAAAGCAGATTTTGTAATACTTAAAAATGAAGAATTTCGCCAGGAAGAATTTAAACGCAGGATAGAAATAAAATATTTTGAGCGAATAATTTATTTAGTAACGGTGGAAGATTTATTATTATCAAAAATTATTTGGATACAGGATCTGCAATCGGCGCAACAAACAGAAGATATTAAAAACCTTTGCCAATTAGACACATTGGATTGGGTATACATGAATGGATGGATAAAGAAATTAAATCTTAACACATTTAACCTGGTAGAAAAATGACGGATACACCGCAACACATAAAAGATTTACAACTCATGTTCTGGTTGTCAAAAACTCCTGCCGAAAGGTTACGGCAGTTGATGATGGATAACGATGCAATTTTTAATTTCTGAGCCGCTATAAAAGCTACTGATAAAACCACAAACCCTGTTAGAGGGAATAAAAACTAATATGTTTATTGCAATTGGCTATTTCTGTGTTATTGCAACACGGGTTTTAATATAATATTGAAATTCTTGTTGCCATAATTTATGAATAATTATATTATGGAAATATTCCTAATTCCGCATAGCTGGTAGCCACTTTATTAATAGCACTTACATATGCCGCAGTACGCATATCCGGTATTTCAGGACTGCTCAGCCAGATATGCATAATTTCCCTCGTGGCATTGATCATTGTTTCTTCCAACCCACTGTGAACCAGGTCTATTTCTTCGGCGCCGTGCATTATCAGCAGTCTTTCCTTTTCATTAACAGTTTTGTCGCTCATTACTTCTATCTGGGCTAAAATGCGCGCATTCATATTTTCTGAAAAACGCTTTTCCATACGGCCATAACGCACATGGCTAAGGTTTTTCAGCCATTCAAAATAACTTACCGTTACGCCACCGGCATTCAGGTACATATCGGGAACACACAATATGCCTTTCTGTATAAATATTTCATCCGCTTCAGGTGTACACGGGCCGTTAGCTGCTTCACCTATAATTTTCGCCTTTACCCTTTGCGCATTATCACCATTAATAACATTCTCCAGTGCCGCAGGGATCAGGATATCACATTCCAGTTCCAGCGCATCTGTGTTATTGGCAAGATTGGTTGATCCCGGGAAATTTAAAATAGAGCCCGTTGTTTTTCTGTGTTGAAAAACCTCTTCTTCATTCAATCCATCGGCGTTATAAATAGCGCCTTCATATTCAGCAAGCCCCACAATTTTAGCTCCATGCTCCCGGAAGAAT
>JBDTVX010000351.1:0-6043 GCA_040007015.1 Ferruginibacter sp.
TTTATTTACTGCTCATTAGTATTTCATTATGCCTGTTTACGGCTATTTTATGGCAAAATGGCTGGATCGGACTTCGGACCTGGGCTTTGTAAAAGTCTCCCTACTGGTTGTTCACGTACCAATTTCCTGACCAAGTCCCTCCCCGCAATTGTAAAGGCCGGAGAGACATGTTGAAAAGATAGTTTCGCCACGTTCTTCCTGTGCTGAATAAAACCGGAATAAGAATTATTTCATCCAAAGAAAATCAACGATTTACTAACTTTAGGTAAGTTATTTATTCTTTTCAAACAATCAAAAATTTACAACAATGGCAAAGAAAATTCTAATGCTCGCCGGTGATTTCGTAGAAGATTACGAAGTAATGGTACCCTTTCAAAGTTTATTATCTGTAGGATGTGAAGTGGACGCCATTTGCCCTAATAAAAAATCAGGTGATACCGTAGCAACCGCAATTCATGACTTTGTTGGCTTTCAAACTTATGCAGAGCTTAGAGGGCACAACTTTCAACTTAATAAAACGTTTAGTGAAGTAAACCCGGAAGAGTATGATGGCCTGTATATTTGTGGTGGCAGGGCTCCTGAATATATCCGCCTTAATAAAAGGGTGATCGAAATTACCAGGCATTTCTTTGAAACCAACAAACCCGTAGCAGCAATTTGCCATGGTATTCAAATACTGACAGTGGCCAATGTTCTGCAAGGGAGAACCCTTACCGCTTATCCTGCCATTGGCCCGGATATTGCCTTAGCGGGAGGAACCTATAAAGACGTGGCTGTAAATGAAGCGGTAACAGATGGCAATCTTACTACGTCTCCTGCCTGGCCCGGCCACCCGCAAATTTTAAAGGAATTTTATAAATTATTAGCCATCAAAATTCAAATAGAACAAGAAGTGACCGCTTTATGATTATTTAGCCTGCTCATTTTAAATACAAATATCCTGATTTTGCTCAGGGCAAAGTACTTTGTTGTGTACACGGAATGGCTCTCCATTAACAAACTATAAAAAAGAATAAAAACTATGGAAATAATCTACAAATCTGACACAGTACCAACAGCAGACCAGGTAATTGAGCTGTATGAAAGTGCAGGTCTTCCCAGGCCAACCAATGATACGGAAAGAATCAGGTTGATGTACGAAAATTCAACCCTGGTCATTACTGCGTGGGACAATGAAAAATTAGTAGGTGTTTCCCGCTCGATTACTGATTGGGTTTGGTGTTGTTATCTGGCAGATCTTGCTGTTAGTCCTGGTTATAAAAAATCAGGCATTGGTAAAAAGCTCATTGAACTTACGAAGGAAAAAGTTGGAGCGCAATCAATGATTTTATTACTTTCAGTTCCCACAGCTATGGACTATTATCCCAAAGTAGGTTTCACAAAAGAAAACAGGGGCTTTATTATGCCCCGAATAAAATAAATAGATCTTATACTTAATACTTCCGATGCCGGCGCTCTCACCGAACACCTCTCCCCTGTTGATACTTCATTTACCAGTTTCCGGCATACCTCACCCGGTTTGGTGATGGCTTCGCTATCAAAATAACTGCCCGCCTCAAAATGTTGCGACCAAATGCACAAATCTGTCTGCATACAGGGCATCGTCATTTTAAACGATGATCTTCAATAACCATCTTATATACATTCAATCACTTTTAAAAATTAAAACAATGAAAAAGTTAACAATGGTTTTTTTAGCTACCGCCAGCATAAGTTTTGTTTCAGCTCAAAAGGTGTATAAAAATGCATTCCCCGATAATAAAAACAGCGCGGTATATGCAGTGTACCAGGGCAAGTTGACCCAATATAATACTGCCGGTTACAACGCTTATGAATTCAATGCAAAAGAAAAGGATGCAAAGATCCGGCATATCAAACAGGAGTATGAAGGAAAGATATCAGATGTAAAAAAGAACAGGCATTTAAGATCATCTGAAAAACAACAGCAAATAAGCTGGCTAAAAAAACAAAGAGATGAGCAGATCCAAAAGGTGACTGATCGTTTCTATGCCAATACCCACGGCCATTCCGACAACCACAATACCAAAAAATGGTAATGCTGCAAATTCCTTAACATGGCGGGTTGCGGCCCTTGAGCACCACCCTATTTTATCAAAAATTAAAATTTAAAACAATGAAAAAATTATACCTCTTCTTATTTACATTGGTTACTATAACCACTGTATCCGCCCAACAGGGCCGCCGCAATGATGAACGCAATCCCGGCAACTACAATCAAACACGCGATATGGCAATGAACAATGACCGCTATTCACCAGCAAATGGGTACGGACATGTTTCCCGGGGCAGCGATCGTGATAACCGCTATAACGAAATAAAAAGGCAGCAGGAAATAGAAAGGCTCAACCGTGATTATGATAACAAAATTCGTGATTATCGTAATGACCGTTCCATCAATCAGCGTGAAAGGGAAAGAAGGATTTCTCAGACAGAAAGAGAAAGGAGCCAAAAAATAAAATCCTTTGCGGGAGGCGCAGTCGTTGGCGCGTTGGCAGGCATACTCCTGGGGGCATTGATTGCAGGTCATTAATAATTCTTTCCAGGGCAGCAGGGTCGAACAGGCCCTGCTTTTTGCATTATGCAAAACTGAGTTTATGCCAGGCAGATGATAAATTTCCTAAACCCCCAAAGGGGTTGAATGTGAATAACCACGGGTGAAGCCCATGGATAATAAAAAGAAGAATGATTCTCATTAAATATAACATTGCCCTTTAATCGCAGTGGCATCTTTTTCAAATCAACTCCACCTCCGAATGCCGCTCAGGGATATCTATATTTTCAAACCCATTACCTGCCAGTCGTTGTTTAAATGCCTGCTGCACATCATACTCGCCATGCACTAAAAATAACCGGCTAATTTTTTTTATATCCTGGCAGGCAAGGAAATGTAAGAGATCCCCGTAATCACCATGCGCACTCATACTTCGTATAGACCCGATCTCTGCATTTACTTCATGCATGGCTCCGTAGATGTTCACTTCTTTTCTGCCGGCTAATAATTTACCCCCCAGCGAACGCGGTTCGCAATAACCGGTTAGTAAAATCGTATTGCGGCTGTTTTCAATATTATTACTGATATGGTGTTTCACCCGTCCCGCATCCGCCATACCACTTGCGGAAATGATCACGAAGGGGCCATTCCGGAAATTGAGCAGTTTCGATTCTTCTACGGTTTTGATAAATTTCATCCCCCGGAACGAAAATGGATCATCATCTGATTCCAAAACTTTTTGTATGGCTTCGTTAAAATACCGTGGATAATTTTTTACGATTTGAGTAGCTTTTACACTCAACGGGCTATCTACAAAATATTCTACCGGCGGAAGCCTGTGTTCCTGTTCCAGTTGGTTGAGTGAATATAATATCTCTTGCGTTCTCCCCACGCTAAAAGCCGGCATGATGAGCTTTCCTTTCTTTTGTATACAGGCTTTATCGATCCATTTCAACAACTGGTCGGGAGTGGTAGTTTGCACATCATGTAAACTATTGCCATAGGTAGATTCGAGCAATATATAATCCGCCTGCGAAAATTCCGCTGGCGCCCTTAAAATCGAATCATTGTAACGGCCCACATCACCGCTGAACGTAAGCCTTTTGGTAATATTATTTTCTTTGATCTTTAAATGCACCGCCGCACTGCCAATGATATGGCCCGCATCGGTGTACAGTACATCAATATTTTCATCGATCGTAAACCAGTTGCCATATTCCACTACTACAAAATGATCCATCGCAGTCAATGCATCGGACCCGTCGTATAGGGGCTGCAGGTAGGGCAACCCCTCCTGTGCCCTCCTTTTATTTTCATATTTGATTTCATTTTCCTGGATACCAGCTGAATCTTCAAGCAATACCCCGGTCAGTTCTTTTGTAGCAGGCGTACAAAATATTTTTCCGGTAAATCCTTCCTTCACCAGTTTTGGAATCAATCCACTGTGATCAATATGCGCATGCGACAATATCAAATGATCAACCTCCTCAGGTTCAAAACCCCAAACGCGGTTCATTCTATCCGTGTCCTTTCCCATACCCTGGAACATGCCACAGTCCAGTAAGTATTTTTTACCATTCGCCAGGGTGAGCAGGTGTTTGGAACCGGTTACAGTTCGGGCGGCCCCATGGAAAGCAATTTTCATCATTTAATTATTTGGAGGATTGAAGGTAGTTAAAAGCGACTGCCTGTATTCAAATTTGTTGCCAATAATTAATTATTTTTTGCCGGGAAAGATTGATTTCCTAATAGGTATATTTGATTGTTTAGGCGATTATCCTACTTCAGTAAATCGGTTAGAACACAAAAGCAATTTAATTTATACGACATATTTTTTTTATCTGTATTAGCAGTGTTCCATCATACTTGTCATTATTTGCACAATGCTATTTGTAGCCTTTATGTTTAGAAAATATGAGATAAGAAATCAATAATTGTAAGTTTTAAGAGTACGTATTTCCACAAAAATCACGGTTAAAAAAAAGAAGGCCGTGTAATAAAGGTTAAAATATTTTTCGTCCTGGCAGAAGTATTTCATGGCAGCATTGTTGCGTCCCTGTCTGCCTGCGCAATCAGGCAGGGCCCTCTTGTACGATATCGCATTTTTGAGCTTTTATTGACATGAAGTTGATACGAAATATATGCTGAAACACACCTGCGCAATCATACATTTATTAAAAGACCAGGATTTTTAGGAGTAGTAACAGCCGGAAAGAAAAGGATTAGTTGCTTACCTGTTTTCAATTCCTAAAAAAAAATTTAATTAAAGGCTTTCATTGTAGCCCGTATCCGCATTTTGCCCTACAATTCGTTCCAATAATTATTTTACCTTTCCCTTTAATAAAAAAAAATGGAAACAACTATCAGGATAAATACAGATTTGCTTACGGCCGACATCGTAGAAGGAATAAAAAAAATGTTTCCTCATAAAACGGTTGATATTATCATACAATCTGCTGATGATACAGATTATATTCTTAGTAACCCTGCCTTTGCCCTGGGAACTTCAGGAAAGAATAGTTGAGTATCAAAACAAAAAGTTGGTGATAGCTGTAAAGACAGATGAACTATTATGAGAAACATCGAGTTTGTTCCCCAGGCTTTTAAAGTATACCAGGAATGGATTAAAAAAGATCGCAGGACGGCGCTACGTTGGATATCTCAATAAAGAAATATTACGAAGCCCTTTTGATGGTATGGGAAAACCAAAACCACTTAAACATCAGTTTAAAGGCTATTGGAGCCGGAGGATAGATCAGGAACACCATCTTATTATTGGGTTACGGATACTTCTATTAATATTTTTTCCTGTTACTCACATTATCAATAAACAGGTATTAAAACTTCTTGCCTTGTCTCTAAACTAACAGCTATTAATTCCAATAAATTAAAGTGCGTTCATGTTTTTTAATGCAACTTCAAATTCCAATACTCCCCCCGGCACGGATATCTTCCTCCTTTTTACCGCTTTGCGTTCGGATACAGGTTACCGCTATCGTCTTGCTTTGAATGACCAGGTAATAAAAAACTCCGCCACCAGTTCACCCGCCTCATTTCTTCCTATCGACTTTGCCTTGATCGATTTGCCTTCCCCTGTATTGATGGCATCCAGTATGGTATGATTTATTGCGTCGCCATCTTCGCATGTAAATGTAGTAAGACCTGTGGCTTTTTTAAAATAGTTGCCCTCTAATCCAATTACCAGCATTGATATGGCCGGCACATTTTTATAAGTATGCAGCATGCCCAAAAGCCCGGTACTCATTTCTGCGGCCATAGCAAGACAGGCGAAATAGGTAGATTTAAATGGATTTTGCGAAAACCACTTATACGGCACCGATACTATGGTCTTGCCCTCATCAATATGCTTTACCCTTATCCCGCTGAAAAAAGCGCTGGGTAATTTGGAAAATAAAAACATCCTGAATTTAACGGGATGCATAGTGAGTTGAATAAATTTATCTTTCCCGGTATTCATATACTCAATAATTTGGCCAATGAAAGGTTACATTAAAACGTGTGCGTTAGCAA
>JBDTVX010000352.1:0-6036 GCA_040007015.1 Ferruginibacter sp.
GAAGGCGGCCATGGCCTGGCATTGACAGACAGGATGAAAAATGCCAACATTAAATTGAACCCTGTTAATAAAGCCGGCGTTGATGCTATTTCACGCGCACTTAACTTTAAATACCTTCAAAAGGTACTAAAGAGAAAAACCACCATTAAAAAATTGCTCATCCACCAGGATGTGATAAGAGGAATTGGCAATAGTTATTCTGATGAAATTTTGTGGGAGGCCAGGATTTCTCCGTACTCAATTGCACAGGCAATTCCCGACGCAAAGATCAAAGAACTTGTTACAGTGATAAAAAAAGTTTTAAAAAAGGCGACGGAAATGATCTATAAGAATTTTGAAGGAAAAGTGAATGTTGAAGTAAAGACATTTCTGAAAATTCATACCAAAGAAAAAACGGTAAGTCCCTCCGGCGCCATTATTAAAATTGATCATAAAGGAATGATGAAAACTTATTACACAGACGAACAGGTTTTGTATAAATAATTGTTTTATTATGTCAAATGAAATCCGATAAGCAAATATAGCCTTTGAAAAAATAAATGCTTTGCTTTTGGACAAACACCGAATTTAATTTCATGTTTGTTTAAAGGCATTCTCTTTTTATAACTATCTTACCAACTGTATAATTACCAATAGGAACGGACTAACAGAAAATATTGAGGTTTTATTTTATAATTTATAAAATCAGCGTATGAATTACCAGCTCCTGGCAAACCGGGCAGAAGATTTTGTAAGAAAATATATGTATGAGCATGATAATCCAGCCTTGCTTTATCACAATCTTCCACATGCTCAAAATATCGTATCCGTTACCAGTCAGATTGCAAAACACTATGAAGTAAATGATAAAGATTTTTTTATTGTTATTGCAGCAGGCTGGTTTCTTAATTCGGGTTATTATGAAGATATCTCAGAACCTGAAAAGGAAGGTATAAAAATAGCGGAGGCATTTTTCAAAAATGCAGAAATTGAAGAGGATGCTGTTCAGGCGGTGAAAAAATGCATTCTTGCCACAAGGACACCGGGGGCCCACCAAACTATTTTAGAACAAATCGTCTGCGATGCAGATTCATTTTATTTGGGGACTGAGGATTTCCCGAAGTATAACAGGTTACGAAGAAAGGAACTGGAATTGCTAAACAATATTTATATCGATAAGGATAATTGGAGAAAGCGCACGATTAAATTGTTTGAAGGCCATGAATATTATACGGATTATTGCAAAGAGCATTTAAATAAAAATAAAGTAAAAAACTTACAGCAATTAAAGAAAAAGGACCTGTTACAAACATTATCTGTTAACCCTATTACAAAGCTGGTAAACGCACCGGCCGATACAATAGAAAAAAGCGAACCGAATAAGAAAAGTAAAGTGGAATCCCCGGAAAGAACTATTGAGACCATGCTTCGCACCACATCGGCCAATAGCCAGCGTTTAAGTAACCAGGCAGATAGCAAGGCGCATATTCTGATTTCTGTAAATGCAATAATTATATCATTGTTATTGAGCGTGGTAGTCAGGAAGATGGATGGCTATTCCTGGCTTACTATACCTGTGCTGCTGCTGCTGTTTGTTAACCTGACAACAATAATTTTTTCAATCCTTGCAACTAAACCCAATATTCCGAAAGGCGTATTCAGCCAGGACGATCTAAAACAACATAAAGTGAACCTGCTGTTCTTCGGCAATTTTTTTAAAATGAATTTTGACGAATATGCCAGGTCTATGCTGCAGGTGATGGGCGACAGGCAATTTCTTTATTTATCTATGCTTAGGAATCTACACGAGCAGGGCATTGTACTTGCAAAAAAATACAGGATGTTAAAAACAGCGTACTCTGTATTTATGTATGGCCTTGTTGGATCTGTAATTGCTTTTCTTATTGCTTCAGGATATTTTTAAGGTTAAGTATGATTGCTATCAAATTCTACATTACAAGTAAAGAGGACTGAACAATTGTGATTCATTTGGCAGTATTTATTCACTATCCTCTTTAAATTTTTGCTTCAGAGCTACGCCAACTGTGGTATTTGATCCGTTTAAGCTAAAAATATTTTTGATTTGAGAAAGATTATTTCAATTAAAATTATCATATCTCTATGGTAATGTCATCACTGTTTGATTTTATTCCTGAAAATTGAGTGTTAGGAATTGAACATTGATTAATGAATATGTATTTAAATTAAATATTCAGTAATCAATACTCAATTAAAATTATTTGCCCTTATTAATGATCCGCTTCCTGTGTTTTATTCCCCATTCATGCAATTCGCCTATTAATTTTTCCAGTGTTTTTCCATACGGTGTCATAGAATACTCCACTACAACCGGCACCGAATCATAAACGGCTCTTTTTACCAGCTCATTCATTTCCAGTTCTCTTAATTCTTTTGACAACATTTTATCTGTGATGCCGGGTATTTGCTTTGCCAGTTGGCTAAACCTTTTGTTACCAAATGATAAAGCGATCATAACAGGCAATTTCCATTTGCCGCTTAAAATATCCAGGGCATCCTTTACAGGTATGATCGCTTTATTGCATGTCTCGTGATTTTTTTCGCCTGGTTCTGTTTCCTTTGTCATATTGTTTGTTTTAGCTATCCAAAAGTATAGTGCTATCTAAAAGTATAGAACTATACTTTGGTATAGTGCTATATAAAGTAAAGTAAAGTTACTATTTTTGCATGATTAAACAAATAAATTTTAAAAAACATTTATTATGACAAATACAAAATGGTCCCTTGACCAAAAGCATTCAGAAATCGGGTTCAGGGTAAAACACCTGATGATTTCTTCGGTTACCGGTAAGTTTACAGCATTTGAAGGAACGGTAGAAACCCGGGATGAAGATTTTACCACGGCAAAAGTTCGCTTTTCAGCAGACATTGCTTCAATCTCCACAAATAATGAACAACGGGATACGCACCTGAAAAACGGTGACTTCTTTGACGTGGATAACCATCCCCGGCTGACTTTTGAAAGCTCAAAACTTGTAAAAGTGGATGGCGAAAATTATATACTGCATGGTGAGCTTTCAATGCACGGTGTAAGTAAATCCATTTTATTGAATGTGGAATTGGGTGGTATAACCGTGGATCCATGGGGAAACACAAGGGCGGGCTTTTCATTAAAAGGTAAGCTTAACCGTTCTGATTTCGGTATCAGTTTTGGCAAGGTTTCAGAAACCGGCGGACTTTTACTGGGAGAAGAGGTTAGATTATCAGCCGAGCTGCAATTTGTAAAACAGGCGGTAACCGAACCTGTTTTAATTTAACTGGCACGGAATTTTTTAAACCTTTTCGATAAAACAGATCGGGGTTTCCCGGTTGAAAAAAGATTTATGCCAGTTGGGTGGGGCTCCCGCCCTCTCGGTGAGGGAGGGCTGAGGTCAGTAACCCATAAAAAAAGCCGCACGAATAGTGCGGCTTTTTTTATGGGTATCCGGTATCCGGTATATTTCATGCATTCTCCTGCACAGCTATATTTCTATTTTCTTTAAAGAAAAATATAAAATACAATAGCACGGCTATTGCTATTCCCGCAGGTACCAGCCAGATACTTTGCCAGTTATGCCCTTTCCCAACCTGGTATTTTTCTACAACAAAGCCGGAGACCCAGGTGCCGATGAACATACCTAAGCCATAGGTAGCAAAAGTAAAGAGGCCCTGCGCCGCGCTCTTGATTTTTTCCCCGGCTTTTTTTTCTGTATACATATACCCCGTTACAAAAAAGAAATCATAACACACGCCATGTAAAATAATCCCGGCATACAACATCCAGCTTCCCGGATCAGCATACCCGTATGCAAAGCATATATATCGCAATGCCCATGCGCTCATCCCAAGCAGCAGCATTTTTTTTACGCCGATCCTGTTAAATAAAAAAGGAATTGCCATAATGAATAATCCCTCCGATACCTGTCCTAAAATCATTTTACCGGCAGCATTGTTCATACCCACTTCATTAAGGAATGGATTGGCGAAGCCATAGTAAAAAGCAAGCGGGATGCATATCAGCACAGCAGCAATAAAAAAGATAAGGTAAGGTTTGCTTTTAAATAAAACCAGGGCCTCCGTACCCAATGCCTTGGAAGCAGATACCCCGGCTGTGCGGGCTTTTGGCGGGGTATTGGGGAGGGTAAAGCTATACAATCCAAATACCAGGGATACCGCCGCTGCAATTTGAAAGGTAGCTGCATTTTTTTCAATTCCCAGGTTACCGATAAGCAGTCCGGCAACGATCCACCCGACTGTGCCAAACACACGGATCCAGGGAAATTGTTTTCCAGGATCACTCATTTGGGAAAACGCCACACTATTCGTTAAGGCAATCGTTGGCATATACAAAAGTGAATAAAAAAGAATGATCCAATAGAAACCAGTATTGTTAGTAATTGTTGTTGCAAAAAACAATAAAGCCGCTCCCGCCAGATGAAGAACACCAATGATGCGTTGTGCGGCAAAGAACCTGTCGGCGACCATGCCTACAAAGAATGGGGAGATCATAGTCGCGATGGCCAATGCGCTAAATGCAGCGCCGATCTGAACATCAGAAGAGTGCAGGTTTTCTATCATATAGGTACCCATGGTAACGTACCAGGCGCCCCAGATAAAATATTGAAAGAACATCATCACAGACAGCATTATACCCGTACTTATTTTCATATTACTGTTTTAAAAAATATAAATTAATTGTTGATCATTAATTAGTTTATTAAAAAAATACCACACGTATAAAATAATTCCGGTAAAAAGCATATCTATAAAATTCACTGCCCGGCCCGTCTCATTATCATTGTTCCCGAAAGTTATCCAGATTTTTTGTAATTCGAATGATTTTATAATAATTATCAATTACCATCATTTTTGCCGGAACACTTATTACTTTATTTACTTTAAATACTTTATTTATTTTATTTACCTTACTCCCCCAACCAAAGATCAACCGGCCGCTTAACCACGGGAGCAAAAGGCAGCATTATTTTTTTTCCCGAACCTGCAGAGGCATACGCCGCATAAATGATCTCCAGTACTGCGCGGCCATCTTCACCTGTGACCAATGGCTGTTTATTTTGCTGCACACATTCTATAAAGTGTTTCAGTTCATGCGGATAGCCCTGGTTGAAAACTTCTTCAAATACGGTAAAGCTCCAGCCGATAGTGGTATCCGCTTTTTCCATCGCGTAACCGTAACCGGTTTTGCTATATGATATTGCTGCATTGCCCATGAACAGATCTGCATAAACTACCCCTCCGGTTCCATACACTTCACTTTTATCATCCATACCGCCATGTTTGGCCCAACTGTTTTCAGCAACAGCGGTCACACCATTCTCAAACTCAACAATTACCACTGAATTATCTTCGCCTTTGGTACGGCCGTTGTGCAATACTGTTGACAGGCTCGCATACACGCTTTTTGCCGGGGTATTTTTCAGCATCCACCTAAACCAGCCTATTGCATGGCAACCCATGTCCATCAAAACGCCACCGCCGGAAAGATCAATATCATAGAACCAATCCGTGTGAGGACCCGAGTGCTTTTCAGATTGTTTGAGCATATAAATTTTACCAATCGCCCCTTCATTTACCATCTGCCTTACCCGCTCGTATTTGGGAGCAAAACAAAGTTCCTCTGCATACATTAGTTTTACACCGGCATCCCTGCAGGCATCGATCATAGCATCTGCTTCTTCGAGCGTGATGGCCAATGGCTTTTCAATAATGATATGTTTACCTGCTGCGGCTGCTTTCAGCACGGCCGAGGCATGAAGGAAATTGGGTAAACAAATGTCCACCACTTCACACCCCGAATTTTGAATGATATCATCCAGTCCATCATACCATTTTGGAATATGGTGTTTTCCGGCAAAGGCTTTAGCCTTTTCTCCATTGCGTGCATATACTGCTACCACTTCCGCTTCCGGTACAAAACGGTGATAACTTTCCATATGAATGTCTGTGATAAAACCGGCTCCTAAGATTGCTACTTTGGTTCTTTGCATAATTTATTTTTTAAAATGTCATGAATTGAAA
>JBDTVX010000353.1:0-5988 GCA_040007015.1 Ferruginibacter sp.
GCGTGTATTCTGCGCTTGGGCCGTCATCAAAAGTCAGAATAATTTTGTGACCGGGGCCAGTGGGAGTTTTGTCCTCAGCGAATTTTTCGTAAACATACCCGGACGGCAGTTTTATATACTGCTGCTCCGCGATCAGCATCTCTGTATGATCTACTTCAATTTTTATAATACCAGAGTCGGGTGTGTAAAGAATATTCAATAATTCACCTTCCCCGGTTGCAGTGGGTTTGGTATTGGGGTCTATCGTTATTTTTGATAACCTGCTAAAATCAAAAGGATTTTTTTGCAAAGCAGCAGTGCTCAGGTCCCTGGCATAAAATTTCCAAATACGCGGATCCTCTCCTCCCAAATGCCAAAGCGCGGTTCCGGCTGTTTTATAATCATCACTAAACCGGAGAATATTAAAAGTGGTAGCAGCATCAGTAAGCCATATAGTATGATTTGTTTCGGAAGCAGAATCAGTAGCAGGCTCATTGTAACTATAATGGAGGTTATAGCTGTCGTTGTCAAAAATAATGGACGAATTGGATAATTTCGCCTTATCAATTGCAGCGGCATAGGTAATATCTTCCACCCTTTTTCCTTCTTCCTCGTCTATCCAATCCCGGCCATAACCCGCCACCCCTAAAATAATTTTAGAGGCATCAATCTTATCATCCATCCAGTCTAATTGTTCTTCAATCCATTTCTGGCTGCTTATAGGACCGGCCCCGGTAATATCGCTGTATTGATCATAAGCCATCAAAATAACATGATCATTGTATTTAGCCAATTCTATAAAATCGTAATCTTCATTCTTCGCCTGCACATCCATACTTACCAGAAAATTCCTGGCATGCAAAGTTTCATATAATTCTTTTTGAAACCGGGTAAGGGGTTGATTGGTTTTTTCACCTAGTTCTTCAAAGTCAATATTTAATCCCTGTAGCCCGTAATAAGTAAGCGTATCAGCAATCTGGGAAATTATATTTTTTCTTTTGGAAGAATCATTTAAAATAACATGCAGTATTTTACTGTCGAAAAATCCCTTATCAGTATAAGTTTTGCCGCTATGGTAATTATTAAAAATAGGTTGGATGCTAAGGTTGTTTTTTTTCATTACAGCCAGGCCTGCACTGTCTATGCGCGTTTGTAATTTAAAGGTAATGGTATCTATAAAGAACCACTCAGGGTAAATAGTATTTAATTTATCCGCATTTTTTACGAGATCAGGCAAAGACGATTTGTTCCAGGGAGTATAAAATGCGGATCTTATTAAAGAAGTCCTGATTTTGGCAGCTAACACACGTTTCACTGAATCTTCCTGTTGCTTTCGTACCAGGAAATCTTTAAAGCCCTTATATTTTTTGTTTTCCGCAGAACTTAACGTGAGTTTATTGGCAGGATTTAATATAGCCTGGTAAGCTTTTGCACGCGCATTTATATTGGGCAAAGATGGATTCGTAGCATTAACAACAGCCAAAATTGTAACTACAAGAAAAAAAATAACCACCATTGAAATTACCCTGCTGGTCCATTTCACCCTCTTCCATCGCTTGCGGGTGGTGGTTTGAAATATTTGTGCGGCATTACTCATCTTACCTCAAAGCTATCTGAATTATATAAGTAAAAAGGCGATTCATTTTGTTAATGGAAAGTGAAGAGCCCATTTACACTTCAAAAGAAAGGCCCCTGTAGAAACAGGGGCCGTTTACCAAAACTAACTGCTTATGAGAAAAATTTAAATTTTTTTATTTGTGTGTTCAATTAATTAATACGCAAATGGGATGCCAACAGTTTTAATTTCCTTGTTAATATATCCTAAATGAGTTTCAAAGCTATTAAATAAAGAACAAAAAAAAGACCGATTTTTTTCACTTTTTCACCAACCCTATCCTTTCCCTTTAATTATTACATAAAGTTAATCCATTACTTCAAAGAAAATAAAAAAATAATCATAAATTTTTGTTGCTTTAACAATTATTTAAAAAGAACTCAAAAGATCATTGTGCAACGCCCCATTAAATTTCTGCAATTGGCAGAAACCTGCCGTTGATCTGGTTAAATTTACCGCTTATTATAAAAACAACCTTAATATCAATTTTTTCAATCATAACAATCCAGGCACTCCGCCGCTTTGACTATCCTTCTTCCTGTGAAGTATTTAAATTGAGCTTAGCTGTATTCAAAATAACCAGAGGAACTTTATACCATTTCGAATTTTAACTCCCAGACTGGTTTTCACAATTTTCAAAAGCCTAAAATCTGATGAAAATATTACGCAAAATGGGGTTAATAAGTAACAATAAAAATTTTGCGGTTAGAGTCTGCCAAAAATGAGTCAAATAATCAAAGGCAAATGTTTTTATGCCAAAACTGCATATTCTGCATTAAAATGTCAGTAGTGCTAATTTAATCCGATTCTTTTCTTTATAAGTTAGCCAAATTTTCGGTCATCTGCTTTCACGTAATAAATATAATAGCCAGAAACTACAAATCAAAGCATTTTAATTCTGCGTTGCCATTTTTTCTGCATTTTCTGCAAATTGGAGTGCATCTATAAATTCCTGTACTTCTCCGTTCAATACATTGTCCAGGTTATAAACAGTAAGCCCTATCCGGTGATCCGTAACACGGCCCTGCGGGAAATTATAAGTTCTTATTTTAGCGCTCCGGTCACCGGTACTTACCAGGCTTTTCCTTTTATGAGCAATAGCTTCCTCCGCCTTCCGTACTTCTTCATCGTACAGTTTAGTTCTTAACATATCCATCGCTTTTTCTTTATTACCCAACTGGCTTCTTTCCGTCTGGCACATTACCACAAGGCCAGTTGGCTTATGTGTTAAAAAAACTTTGGTCTCTACTTTGTTTACGTTTTGCCCACCTGCACCTCCACTTCGGGCAGTTTCCATTTTCACATCGCTTTCTTTCAGCTCAAAATCCACTTCTTCGGCTTCAGGCATTACCGCCACAGTAGCAGCACTGGTGTGTACCCGGCCGCTGGCCTCCGTATCGGGCACCCGTTGTACGCGGTGTACCCCGCTTTCAAATTTCAAAGTACCATATACATCGTCACCCACCACCTCTACCTGCACTTCTTTATATCCCCCCGCCGTTCCACCGCTTTCACTGAGCAAGGCTGTCTTCCAACCCTTTTTTTCGCAATATTTTAAATACATCCTCAGCAGGTCTCCCGCAAAAAGAGATGCCTCATCCCCACCGGTACCGGCTCTTATCTCAAGAATGGCGTTCTTTTCGTCGTATGGGTCTTTAGGGATCAGCATATTGCGGAGCTGTTTTTCCAATGCTTCTTTCTTTTCATCTAAAACCGGTAATTCCTGTTTGGCCAGGTCGCGCATTTCCGCATCATCCCCATTTAATACCTCCCTGTTAAATTCTAAATCATCCAGCAATTTCACATATGCATCCCTTGCCTGAACAATTTTTTCCAAACTGCGGTATTCTTTACTGATGGAAGTAAATTTTTTGTTGTCACTAACAATCTCCGGGTTGGTAAGCGCCACACCCAGGTTGTCAAATCTTCCTTTAATTGCATCTAATTTATCTAACATATTTTGATTTTAGCCCCGGCTCCGCTAATCAGCGGATGGTGGGGAGATAGTACTTGTTTTCTCTCTTACAAACCCCCTTCCCGGAGTAACGGCTTCCAGTTTAAATTTTTTGTCCAAACGACAGTTTTTCATAGCGTCATTCTTGCATCCCTGTCTGCCTGCGCAATCAGGCATGGCCCTCTTATACTGGATACCTTTATTCAGCTTGTTTAAGTTTTGTTTAAGACCTTTGAGGTTTATTAATGCCAAACGTTTTAAACCTGGCGGCAAATTTACAATATATCAACCAATCATTTTGTACAGAAAATTTACAGCAGATCATATTTTTACCGGCTACGAAATATTGCCTGGTGCGGCAGTACTGATAGCTGATCCATCCGGAACTATTATCGAAATAGTTGATTATAAAGATGCCGGGGATGGTATAGAAATGTTTGCGGGACTGCTTACACCGGGTTTTATAAATGCGCATTGCCATTTGGAATTAAGCCATTTAAAAGGGACCATTCCCGAAAAAACCGGGTTGGTTGAATTTGTACAGCTGGTAATGGGCAACAGGGCCTCATCACGGGAATTGAAACTGGATGCGATGATGAGTGCCGAAGCAGAAATGTACCAAAGTGGAATTGTTGCCGTGGGTGATATTTGTAACACCACAGATTCTGTTCCTGTAAAGCAACAAAGCAAATTGCTATGGCATAATTTTATAGAAGTAAGCGGCTTTACAGATGCGGCTGCCCAAAAAAGGCTGGATGACATGAAAAATGTGTATGAACTTTTCCCAACACCAAACGGCAAACAAAAAACAACCTTTTCACCACACGCCCCATATAGTGTTTCAAAAAGGTTGTTCCAATTGCTGAATGATGAAACTGCCGGTCAGTTAATTACAATTCACAACCAGGAATGCGCCGCCGAGAATGATTTGTACCGGCATAAAAACGGCGGCTTTTTAGGGTTATATAAAAACTTCGGAATAGATATTTCCTCATTTGAACCTACCGGCAAAACTGCTTTCCAAAGCTGGCTTCCTTTTTTCCCTAACCGTCAATCCATAATTTCAGTTCATAATACTTTTACTGGTAAGGAAGACCTGGTGTTCGCTGAGCGCCACACATCGAAAACTGCTGGCACCGTTATGTACTGCGTTTGCATCAATGCGAATAAATATATCGAACAAAAGACCCCGCCGATCGATTTACTAAGGAGAAGTAATTGTAATATTATTATTGGTACGGATAGCTATGCAAGTAACCACCAGTTGAATATATTGGAAGAAATAAAAACCATACAACAGGAAAACAATTGCAACATTCCGTTGAAGGAGCTATTGCAATGGGCCACTATCAATGGTGCCAGGGCTTTACAACTGGACCATACTGTGGGTAGTTTTGAAAAAGGAAAAAAACCAGGGGTCATATTAATTGAAGGATTGGATAATTTACAGGTCACTCCTGAAGCATTTGCAGGAAGGATCCTTTAAAAAGACCTGGTTAGATTATAAAACCTCATGCAATACAGCGAGGGTCTTCATTTTGCCAAAATCCGGAATATGCAAAGCGTAATAATCCTGGTAATACAGTAATAACATTCTCCTGGTATCGTGGTGCAATTTAAACTGCGACAATTCATGCGGCAGTATTACTTTTAATAATTGCGAGGTAATTTGCGCGCATTCACCATCAATAAAATGAGGATGTTCCGGTTGCTTTGCTACAAAATTCCCTTCTTCCA
Source organism: Ferruginibacter sp. (assembly GCA_040007015.1). Classification (GTDB taxonomy): domain Bacteria; phylum Bacteroidota; class Bacteroidia; order Chitinophagales; family Chitinophagaceae; genus Ferruginibacter. The sequence goes on from JBDTVX010000353.1 coordinate 5,286, forward strand.
GATCCAGCACATTTTGTTCCTCATTGTAATTATTGTTCATTCTAAAGCCAAAAAAATCGGTTAGCTGCAGGGAAAAGTAAAGGGCGAAATTGGCGGTAACGCTTTTATCAGCGGTATCCAATTGTATCAATATATCTTCACAAAAGTAAAATAAGGAAGTATTTTGCTCCGGTTGCTTTAAACATTTTTGCAATAGCTCCACTATGTATAAGGCAATGCTATTTTTGATTACATGGCTCAAAACCTGCTGGAATAAAAAATCCCATTTAAATTCTTTGATACGTTGCATCTGCTTTTGATCGCTGTGATAAACAATCATGTCCAGTATGGCTCCCGGTTGAAAGTGATTGGCTTTGGCAGAAGATTTTTTTGCAGTTCGTACGCCATTTACCATATAGGTTTGCACACCAAACAATTCAGTGAATATGGTAACCACCACACTGGTTTCCCCATATTTAATGGTCCGTAAAACGATGCCTTTTGTTTTGTGTGTCATTTCCTCATTCCCCGGAGCAAAGATTTATACTCCGATAATTAAACCTGGCTTCAAAAATAGGAAAACATTACTCGGCTAAACTTAACAATTCTGTGAATTCTTATTTCGAGGTAATTTAAAATAAGAATTAGCCAGCACAATTACGTTCAAATTGTTTTTCTTTGCAACTTCATAACCAATAACCCATTTATGTGGAAACGTTTAGGA
>JBDTVX010000354.1:0-5948 GCA_040007015.1 Ferruginibacter sp.
AGCACCGGGATTTGAGATTATGTGATACTTTTTGATAAGGGGAAAAAACAAAAAAACCCGCAACCAGAGCGGGTTTTAACCAATTTAAAGCGGACCGGACGGGGCCACTTCATATTTTATAAACAATTGTTTATCAATTATTTAAACTCGCAATGGAATGTTGGGTAACCGAATTTTCACCCTATTAAAAGAATTATAATTCCAGCTGCAAATATGCAGATTACCTAGAATTATCTGAAAAGCCTATGTTCTAAATAAAAATCATTCCACTAATAATTTTAACCGACAAATTTTTGGCATGTTTTCTCCCACAGGCGGCACCAAAATATAGTTTCTTTAACTCTTATTTACAAACAGTATTTTTACATCTCTCATTAACTGAGTATCATTAACAGAGAAATTTTGCCTTTTGAATACAGGCTACAATTTTTTCAATATTCTTTGCAATTGCCTGGCAGTTTCAAACACATATTAGGAAGCAATATATTGATGGTATATTCGGGGTTGTAGAGCATTGTAACTGAAATATTCTAGTGTTAATTGGTATAGGCTGTCAAATTATGGCGTACAACGTTTGTATTATCGCTAAAGTACGCTGCTTTTTAGGCAGAACAATTTTTCTTGCGGCCTAATCTTTAACTGGTTAAAAAAAATACACGGATAATGGAAGTAGCGCAAACACAACTTTGTCGTTAAGACAATTCCCATACACCGTTCGTCTTTTTTTAAGACAGTCAACTCAACCCGCTACGATAAAAGTTCAATAAAGGCATACCGCACAAGAGGGTGTTGCCCGCCCGGCTAAACACCGTTCGGACTGGCAACTATACCGCCCAATGCAAAAATGCCCGGACAACAACCTTTAAAACCCACAGAAAAAAGCACTCCTACAAGAGATATTGACCCCGGCAGTCCAAAGTATTAGCAGCAATGTAAATACTGATCGCCTGCAATAGTGTTGCAGGCAGTGTTAACTTTTTTTACAGAAAATCAAGGGACTGTTTAATCGTTCATCATCCGATTACAAACCGGTACCCAATGCCTTTAATGGTCATTATTTGCAGGTGATCGTCTTCCTTTATATAGCTCCGTAATTTGGTAATGTATACGTCCAGGTTGCGGCTGTTAAAAAAAGAATCATCTCCCCATAAAAGATTTAAGATGTCTTTTCGGTCTAGGATGCCATCGCGGCTTTCATACAATAGTTTCAGCAATTCGCTTTCCCTGTAAGAGAGTTTTTTTTCGTCTTTACCAAAACACAGCAGTTGCCTGTTGAGGTAGAACCGGTATTTGCCCATTATTACCGCGTCGGTATTTATTTTTTGTGAACCGGTATTTTTTGTACGCAACACATGATTGATACGCACAATCAGCTCTTCCATGCTGAAAGGTTTGCGTATATAATCGTTGCCGCCCAATGTAAAACCTTTCACCACATCTTCCGTTTGGGTTTTGGCTGTAAGAAATAAAATGGGTACTTCTCCATCTACCGAACGAATTTCTTCCGCAATTTCAAATCCGTCTTTATTGGGCAACATAATATCAAGTATGCAAATAGCGGGGCGCAGTTCTTTAAACAGCGCCAATACTTTTGCACCATCACTTTCCATATGCACCTCAAAGCCACGGCTCTGCAGGCTTTCAGTTACAATCTTGGCCAGGAACAATTCATCTTCCACATATAAAATCTTAATGCGCATGCTTACCCATTTTTAATTGAATTTTTCTAACTACACGGCCCTTATCATAGTATATTACCGGGGCCTCCGCAAAAGGGAGCTTTACTATAAACGTACTGCCCTTACCCAATGCTGTGTCTACTTCTATAAAACCCTGATGACTCCTTACAATATGATTGACATAGCTTAATCCCAGCCCGTACCCTTTAATATTGTGCCGGTTACCACTGGGTACCCGAAAAAATTGTTCAAATATTTTTCGTTTGTATTCCGCAGCAATACCAATACCATTGTCTGTTACCCGCAACTCCAGGTATTGTTTATGATCGATGAGCTGTATTTTAATGGATGGGGGTTCTTTACTGTACTTCAATGCATTGTCCAGCAAATTATATAGTACGCTGGTAAGGTGTAATTTATCAGCTTCAATAATAAAATTGTCGCCTGTTGTTTCCAAACTGCAAACCGCCTGTTGTTTATCAAACTGCAGTTTCATAGAGGCCATTACTTCCTGCGTAAGTTGTACCAGGTCAAACGGTTCTTTCTGTAGGGCAATTTCCTTGTTTTCAAACATGGAAAGCTTCAATACTTTGTCCACCAGCAAACTCAACCGCTGTAATTCACTGCCGGAGATATCAAGGTATTCTTTCGCTCTTTCCGGATCATCCAGTGCGTTGAAATTTTTCAATGCTTCAATGGCCACGCTAACCGTAGCAATGGGTGTTTTTAATTCATGGGTGATGTTACTGATAAAATCGTTCTTAATAGCTGTGAGCCTTTGCTGGGCCTGCAGGTTGCGGTAAAATAAAATAAAACAAAGCATGGTGACACTCAGCAAAAAAACAGAAAATATAATGGGCTGTGTAATTTTTTTCACCAGGTAGGGCACCCGGTTACCAAGCACAAGATGGTAAGTTACAGGATGTGCAAAGCCTATCGTAACATACGCCATGGCCGGCTCATCATTTATAATAACAGAATCTGCCTGCTGAATTGAAAATGGCATATTAATATTTTCTGCTTTTAGTTTCACCTGATAAGCCGACACAATTTCCGGCAAATGCAATGAATCCTGCAATGAATCTATGCCATACAGGTAACGGATAAGATGGTTGCTTTCTATCCGTTTTTTCACTGTACCTATTACAGTATCCAATGTATTAAAAACAGAATCTTTGTTGACCGAAATAAAAAAAGCCTGGTTATGCTTTTGTAGTTTTTTTGCGGAGTCGGCCAATTTATCCCGCATACCATTCATTATCGTAATTATTTCTTCTTCCGGTTCGGATTCCATTTGCATCCTGGCACCAGGGCCGGCCATATCGTTGTTCACAATCACCCGCATCCTGGTTTTGTGGGTTGAATCATCCCCGGTAAATGGTTCCTTTATTTTTAATTTGGAGACCTGCAACGTTCTTACCACTTCCTTGAAAACAATATTAGTTTTTATTTCAAGGCTCCGGTTCTCCCGATCGTAATTGTTATTGAGCCAATACAACTGAAAACCGGTAATCACCAACAATGTAACGCCCATTAAAACTGAGAGACCCCTTAATTTTTTCATCATTAAAAATTGCAGTACAAATGTACTCATTTACTATAGCCACAAAACGGGTATTAACCTTAATTAACCTTAAATCAAGCTGTGTTAACCTGCAATGATATTAGCTTTGAAACAAATTATAAACAATGAAAAAAAACTTGTGCGCTGTTATTGCATTATTTGTAATAAACACTTTACAGGCCCAGCAAAAAGAAGGTACGGTTATCTACGAAAGAACTATGCAAATGCAGCTATCCATAGACGATAACGCTCACATGGGCCAAATGATGCCAAAATCCCGGACTGATAAGTTTGAACTTAACTTCGGCAATAATCAATCGCTGTGGAAACATGTTGATGAAGAAAACGGCGCCGATGAAATGAACAATGGAGGTATGCAGATAAGAATGATCGGACCAGGGCAGGATGATATTATCTTTTGCAATTTTGATGCTGCCAACAAAACAGAACAGCGCAGTATGTTTGATAAAAAATTTATTGTTGCAGACAGTATTAGAAAACTAAACTGGAAAATAACCGGCGAAACAAAAACTATATTGGACCATGTTTGCCAGCAGGCTATTGCCCAACGGTATGGTAAGCGCACTGTGATGAATATGGAAAACGGAAAAATTGAACGCAAAGAAACGAATGATACCAGCAATATAGTTGCCTGGTTTACCACCGATATTCCTGTTGCTGCAGGGCCAGAAGTGCAGGGGCAGTTACCCGGGCTAATACTGGCGCTGGATATGAATGATGGACGCATGGTTTATAAGGCTCTCGAAATTTCACCCAAGGTAAATCTCGCTACCATTAAAGCACCGGTGAAGGGAAAAAAAGTTACACCGGCAGAGTTTACCACCGAAACACAACAGATGATGGAAGAAATGCAGAAAAACCAGGGCGGTGGTAACCGTATAATACGCATACAGAATTAAAAAGACAAGCGCTTGAATGGCGAGTGGTGAGTGATGAATCTTGAGTGATGAATCTTGAGTGATGAATCGTGAGTGGTGAATAGTGAATGGTGAATGTGAATTACCCATTTCCCATTCAATGTCGTTTACTTAAGCATTTTTTTAAAGTTGATGATTTTTGTTGAGGCTATGCGTTGAAAACATATTATGTGAATCCGTTGGATAAAAACTATGAAGCCCGTTTTTATTCACCTTCGCTTTTTCCAATTTGAAAGAGTCGCCTCCACAGCCGGTCTCGCCTTGGGCGAGACGTACTGGAACGCTGCTACTTTTGCTTCTTTCAAAAAAATATGCTGCGCATTTTTTCGAATCCCGCTAAGGCGAGACCGAACCAAAAGAGGCAGCTTTTCCAGTTACTGTTTTAGATTCGAAGTATAACTTGTACACTTCATGCTTTTCCCAAAGTATTAATAGCAATATAAATTTAAAATTGCTTAAGTAAACTACATTGATTGCCCATTCACTATTCAATGTTCTTTTAAACATAACAACACCGCTATCATCAAACAACAAAGAGTGGAAATAATTTATCTCGTTATCATTCGCATACCGCCGCCACTACCGCCATTGTTTAACCCGGTTTTGGTAAGGCTGTAGGTAAAACTGAGCAGAAAGAAACGCCTGAGGTTGATTACGCGGCTGTCTTCAATATAGTTCTGGTTGCTGCTGCGGTTAATGCCAATGTTCTGGTTTAGCAGGTCATTTGCAGAAAGCTTTAATTCGCCCCGGTTAAAGCGCAGCATTTGTTTACTGACGGCTGCATTCCACAGTGGAACTTTTGCATTAAAACCATCCGCATGCTGGCTGTTGATGCGGTAAGTAAAATCAGTTGCCAGGTAAAAACGTTTGGGTAGTTGCCAGCTTATATCTGTACCATAGGTTTGTGTAAAATATTTAGTGCTGCGTGCAGCCTGTAATGAATAGGCTGTTTTGGAATAGCTCAATCCCGCATTTACAGCAACTGTTGATTTTTCTGTCGGGTTCATATCCAGTCTTATTTCCGGGCCCGCAGTATTTGTTTGTATATTATTTTGCTGGTTGTTTATAAACTGTTTACCATGGTAGCTATTAATATTCGAACTCAGTTCCAGCGTTCCTTTTAAAAACCGCACCGGGAAACCCCAGCTAACACTGCCGTTGATGGTATAGATGCCATTGGCATTTACCGCCATCACAGTATCTACGCCCAGGCTGTTGATATGATCTGAGTTGACAATTTTATTTTGTGTTTCCTGGAAAGTAAAAAAGGCAAACAGGTTCCGGCTTTTATAAGGATTCACCAATGAAATATTCAACCGCAATACATGGGTAAATTCCTGTTTAAGATTGGGATTGCCGAGCTTTACATAAAGCGGGTTGCTGTTATCCGGCACCGGCTGTAATTGGGTAACTGTTGGCTGATTGGTATTGGTACTGTAATAAAGCAGTGCGTTTTTAAACTGTGTAAAATAATATTGAAACCTTGCTGTGGGCAATATATTACTAAACCCTTTTGTAATTACAGAGTCTTTGCCCCCGCTAAAAAGTTTTCCTTCCAGTTCAGCATGTTGCCAGCTTGCACCGATTGCATAATTATAGGTTTTTGTTTGTTTACGCAACCGCAAGCCTGCATTGGTGTAGCCATAGTTGCTTTCAAAATGGTTGGTGAATAAATTATTTATTAAATCAAATTTTCCGCTGGCTGCATTATAATCATGTGTTGTTTTGGAACTGTTGTTTTTACTGTAGCTGTTGCCGAGGCTAAAT
>JBDTVX010000355.1:0-5938 GCA_040007015.1 Ferruginibacter sp.
TGGCTGCGTTTTTATTATCGGTTACAACACTTGTTATTCTATATTTACTGGTACAAACATTTTATTTAATTTGGAGCGGCGGGTATCCACAGCCTGTTGATTTTAAGGCAGTTCATCCTGTCGCTGATCAACAGGTGTAATACAGTAATATTGTAGGCACCATTTATTATCCCGGCAGGCTATTATTTGGTAAGGTGATAGGCACGCCCTATGCCAAAAAGCTTGAATAATATCCTAACGGCAGAAAGAAACGCCAAAATCCAAAGGATTCTGGCAAACCATTTAAGCGCGATCTCCTGCCTATAAGGATCATCAATTCAATCACGGTTGCAAAGCGAAAGTAAAGATGTACGATTTCAATTACAATGGACGCTTGTCATTTCATAAATTCGACAATCGCCGGATGACCATCAACAAAATGATCACCGATGTTTTGAAATAAAGCTTTAAGGGCCGAACCAACAGTAAACTGTATACGATTTAAGACGCCAAAAACCTAAAACAATGAACACATTAAAAGTATGGTATGTTACCGGGGCCTCCCAGGGATTGGGATTGACGCTGGTTAAAAAACTGCTGGACGAGGGCTACCGGGTTGCTGCAACTTCCCGGAATGTGGAAACGCTTAAACAAGCAGTAGGCCTGGATGATAAAAGCCGCTTCCTGGCTTTGGCCGTTGATTTAAACGATATTGATATTTTGCAGCAATCTATCGAAAAAACGATATCCAATTTCGGTGCAATCGATGTGGTTGTGAATAATGCGGGTTACGGGATGGCAGGTACGCTGGAAGAAATTCCCGTACAAAAAATAGTAGATATTATTGATGTCAATATCCTGTCCACCATTAATGTAACCAAACAGATACTACCTTATTTCAGGGCGCAAAAATCTGGATATTTTATAAATATTTCATCAGTTGCAGGGTTTGTCGGCTCGCCCGGCTGGTCTGTTTACTCGGCCACCAAAGCGGCAGTCATTGCCTTTTCTGAGGTACTGGCGCTGGATGTTGAAGAACTTGGGATAAAGGTAACTGTTGTTGAGCCCGCTGGTTTTCGTACGGGGTTCTTATCAAAGGGCTCACTTGCTTTTGAGGAGACGAATATCCCGGAATACAAAGCAGTTAAAGATACGCAAGTGCGTTATTTAGCGATGGATGGCAAGCAGCCGGGTGATCCCAATAAAGTCGCGAAAATATTTATCAGTCTGGCCGAAAGTATTGACCCGCCTGTCCATTTGTTCCTGGGTGCTGATGCCTATAACCGCGCAAGCCAAAAGATTGACACGTTGAAAGAAGAAATGGTTAAGTGGCAGCCGGTGACGGTATGCGCTGATTTTTCAAAAACATAAAAGTAACCTGTTTAGTCAAAACAATCAGGACAAGATTGTATCGCAGTTACCAATTTCCTACCAGGAATTATTCATCTGGTACTGATAAATTTTTAATAATGAGAAAGCTAAGCACAATAATCGCGTCCTGTTTGATTATAGCATTAATAATAATCTTTAATGCCGGCAATGAAGCGCAAACACTGCCTGGCCAAACTTTTGGTTCAATCCTCCCGGAAAATATCAAATGGTTACCGTTTTTGGCATTCCCTTCGAAGGCCAGGTTGGCTATCCTGGTTGGTAATCCAAAACCATCAGAAGTCTGCATGGTAAGGTCATAATACCAGGTGGCGTAATGCCAATGCCGCATATCCATCCCGAGGACAGGATTTACGGTAGCATCCGGTATTTTCTATATCGGAATCGGGAAAACATTTAATCCATCAAGGTTAAAGACCTATTCTCCGGGCAACATTATCGTTCCTCCCGGTGATACTCCACATTTTCATTGGACATGGTCCGGAGGATATGTTACGCAGGTTACCGCCGTAGGCCCTCCTGGTATTAGTTGACGATAAGTAATTATAATTTCATTATTCAAAGGAATGGATTCAGCGTAAACAGTTGTACTTGCAAGACTTAATGTTGTGTAAAACGGAGGCCAACGTGTGAGCTACACTTCCACCACCGCAAATGCATATTTCCTGAATGGTGGTCAAAGATTAGCGGGTTCTATTCTGCTTATAATTTCGACGAATCGGCTTATTTCGTCTGGAGTATTATAATAATGTACTGATGCACGTATCATTGCAGGACGTGCGCCATTTGCGTTTGCCCAATACTGACCCGTTGCTTCTGTAATTGAAACATTAACTCCTTCTAACATTAATTTGTCTCTTATTTTCAAAAGCGCAGCGTTTTGAATAGTAAATGTTACAATGCCGCACAGGTCTGCACCCTGATCATAGACGCAAACATTCCTAACATTACTAAGTAAATTTCGAAGATAATTGCTTAGGGACTGTATATACGAATACGCTTTGCAAACACCTATTTTAAGTGCGTAATCTACAGCGGCACCAAGCCCAAGTTTAGCTGCAATATTAAACTCCCAATTTTCAAATCTTCTTGCATCCAACCTGATTTTATATGAATTATTACCCATCCACTGAGCCGAATGCAAATCAAGAAAAGGAGGTTCCAATTGATTAATAACTTCTTTCCGAACGAACAAAAACCCCGTCCCCCTTGGACCACGGAGATATTTTCTTCCGGTAACTGATAAAAAATCACATCCAATTTCCTTAACATCAATAGGCATTTGTCCTACTGACTGGCATGCATCCAGCAAATAATAAATACCGGCTTTGTTAGCAATTTTTCCTATCACCGCTGCGGGCTGTACAGAGCCGCTATTTGAAGGAACATGCGTTACTGCAATCAATTTCACCTTGCTACTAATCATATTTTCTAAGGCAGTAACAGACAATTGTCCGTTCTTTTCATTGGGAATGACGTCTACAATTATTCCGTTTCTTTTTGCTATCTGCGCGTAAGCAATATAGTTGCTTATATATTCTGTGGCAGAAATTAAGATTCTGTCTCCCGGAGCAAATTTTATAGAGTAAAATGCCATATTCCAGGCACGAGTAGCACTTTCTGTTATTGCTATTTCGTCGCTGTAAGCATTAATTAGGTTCGATATCGAATCATAAACAGAAGAAATGTTGCCAGCTTTCAAACGGGCTGCTTCGTATCCCCCCATTCTAGCTTCCAACCGTAGATAAGTAATCATTACATCCAATGTTTCTTGCGAAGGCAACGACGAACCGGCATTATTTAAATGAATTAGTTTTAAACAGCCCGGCGTATCATTCCTGATTTGATCGATGGGAAAAAGAGGATCAGGTATCATGGCTGCAAAATTTAGAATGTATGCTTCTTAAATAAATAAAGTGTTATAACTTTCATTTCTACTAAATGAAAGTTAAATAAAAATCTTCTAAATATTTATCACATTTACTCTTTACAAATTATTTATTGTAGATAAATTTTTGTCAGGTTTTTCTATTTACAGGCATGCTTTAATCAATTGCATGATGACTCGCAGGGGTACGGCATATAATATTCAAGAAACATTATATGCCAGGAATAAAATAAGTGCAATGTATTTTAACAAGATTGCAACTTCTATGGCAGATGGTCCAAAGAATAAGGGACCGAAAAATTGATCATAATGAGTGGCAGTTTCTCCCGGGATATCAGAGGAAGAAACCTTAGTCGAAGTATAATTCATAAGTTATTGATTTTATATTTTAAGAAGCGGCACAGCAGTTATGTCGTAGAAAAGAAGCGTGTGGAATTACTAAAACCAGTCGAGACTCAAGAATTCGACACGAAATTAAGAATATATAATGACCAAATCAATTAGCTGAATTTGTCTACTGGATGGGATCTGGCGCCGAAATATACAGATGTATTTTTTTAAATTGCGAAATAAGATTGTTGCTATTAGAAAAATATACTGAAGCTTACAAAAACTAAAAAAACATATATATTTATCTCGGAGGATCAGCTTTTCATCCAATAACTAAAAGGATAGGAAAGCAGGGGAAAGAAATGTATTTCATTAACTTTACCGGTTCTTGAAATAGAACCTTTATTAGATGCTGTGTCATCCGTTTCACTACCAGTTGAATATTATAGCAATGATAAATACCGGCAGATAAAATGCCTATTTCATAATTGTATAGGTTACTTGTTAAAAGAATAGTAAGATGAGTATTGCCACAAAACATGCTATTGTAATCAACAGAAATAACAATTGCATGAATTTTGCCTTACTCATTGCCTAGATATTGAAGTTTACAATTGCAAATGGTTTAATTGATTATCACTCTTTATCTTTCTTAAATTGCTGCCGGTAATTCAAACATACTTGCAGGAATATTTCTATGCTCCACTTTAGTAAGCTGTATGTTAAATGACACATCTCTATGGCTGGATGTCATGGTAAAGCGAGCTTGCCATCAGTCACTGGAATTTCCCTATCACCTTTGGGCTCGATAAGGGTTCCAGAAAAAGTTCCTCTTATGCCGGAAGCCTCCGAAGAAGTTACAGTTACCTTTACCTCACGGAATCCAAAATCTTCATTGTAATCGCCTGGAGTATATTTTGCAGAGACCCATTGATATTACATTTTAACCATAGATAGAACATACAATGGATGAAAAAATCCACCAATGCATCATTTACATAAATCGTCATTGAGGCCTGCCAAAAGCTTCCATCGGAATTGTATTGCTTGCTTTCCGGTGGTTACTCCGCATTATATAATTTTTTCCATTGGGCAGAAGTAGAAAAAGGAATATCAAATTTTCCATCAGTTACTACAATTGTTTGTTTTGCATTGGTATTACCGCTTCCTTTGTCTAAAGTATACTTCCCTGAAAAAGTGCCTGATATCCTTGCAGCACTGAGTGATGTTATAGTAACAGTTAGCGGGTCGTCCAAATAATTTACATAACCATTGGTGATATAACCGACACGGCTATGTGTGGCTGTAACACTGAAAGTTGTTGAACCTTGATTTGCTGCTACCTGGAACATCAGCTTTTCTTCCGGCTTATCCAGCTTGGAACATCTAAAAAATACCTGGCCTTTATTATCTCCTGTAAGATGAAATGCAGCATTTATATTCTGATCTGTTCCCGTTCCGGAAAATTCTTTGTTGTCAAGCATACACGAAAAACGAGCATCATTTGTTGAAATAGTTTGAGCGTCAATAGCAGAAGAATTATTTTCCTTAGTTACATTTTTTTGGCTATTTCCGAAACATCCTGTTAATAGAAAAATTAATAAAATGAATGTGATGGATTTTAATTGTTGCATAGCTTTTGAGTTTAAATTTATCTTTTATGATAAAGGTTGTATTATTCTAAACAGAAGCAAGTACCTGTGCCCTTTTGTGAGGCGTAAAAAAAATACCCATTAACAATTGCAGCGTGCTGCTGCAGCTTTTCATTATTTGCAGACAGCGTTTCATTTTGTCCGCAATTTCACCTCGTTGATGTTTACTAAAATGACTATTTATTTTTTGATCTTTTTAATCCCGGATTGCCACCCACAATATCTTCCCGTCTTGTGACACAGGAATCCTCAATCAAAACAAAAGAAATCGAATCCTGGCCATGAAAAGTTAATTTATAACTGCCCCAGTAATCCTTTCCACAAACAGCCTTAATGTTTTTTATAGAAAAAGTAGAATTATTAAGTTTATAACTTCCTACTTCTCCTATTTGCCCACCCGGCAACATAATATCATAACTGCCGTTCTTCTTAAAATTAATATACGCTCCTATCGATCCATCTCTTTCATAAGCTATCCAGCGGCCAACCAGCTTGTACTTGGGCGGTATAAATGCAACCGAAACGATTACAAAAAAAACTGCTATTATCTTAATTGATTGTTTCATAAAAAAATTATTTTAAAATTTAATCATCATAAAAATAAGCCTGAACTAAAAGTTGTGATCGATATATTCGACCAACTTATCCTTAAAATCGTCAGAAATTCCAATGCAGAATTTTGTAAATTTGTCCATTTATT
>JBDTVX010000356.1:0-5934 GCA_040007015.1 Ferruginibacter sp.
GGAAGGATGCGGATGTTAAAGGGGAAAGATATTTCCATCATGAATACATGTTTAAAATGTTGCTGAGTGGTGTGCTGGAACAGTATTATGAAATCGATCCCAAAAACAGCTGGATGCTGGCTGCCGCACAAAAAAATATACCGATCGTTGTTCCCGGCTGGGAAGACAGCACGATGGGAAATATTTTTGCTTCCTATATTATCAAAAATGAGATGAAGGCCTCCACTATGAAAAGTGGCATTGAATACATGGTTTGGCTGGCTGATTGGTACAGGAATAATTCAGCCGGCAAGGGTATAGGGTTTTTCCAGGTGGGTGGCGGTATCGCAGGCGATTTTCCCATTTGCGTAGTACCGATGATGTACCAGGACCTGGAATGGCATGATGTTCCTTTCTGGAGTTATTTCTGCCAGGTAAGTGATAGTACTACTTCATACGGATCTTATTCCGGGGCCGTACCCAATGAAAAAATTACCTGGGGCAAACTGGATATTAAAACACCTAAATTTATTGTAGAGAGTGATGCTACAATTGTTTGCCCGCTGATATTTGCGTGGATATTAGGATGGTAAGGGGTTGGTGAGAAGTTGATTGGTTGGTTAAGAAGTTGTATAGTTGAATCGTATCAACAGCTATTTTTTACCTTCTTTACTTTATTAACTAATCAACCAATCAGCACCCCACTACCTGCGGCCTTCCGTTAATAAAATATCCCGCTTTAGCATACCATCCCTGTTTGCAATTTCCCAGGCAGTATGAAAGATCATCCTTACTCTTTTCTCATACAGTTCCCAGTTTATTTTATCAATAGTATCGGTTGGTTTATGATAGTCTGCCTTTAGCATGCCGTCGTAAAAAAACAGTATGGGTACCCCTTTCCGTGCAAAATTATAATGGTCGCTCCGGTAATAGATCCTGTTTTGATCATTCGGGTCATCAAATTTATAATCCAATACCAGGTTGGTATATTTTTTATTTACACTTTCATTAATAACGGGCAGGTCGCTGCTTAATTTATCATGGCCTATAACATACACGTAATTTAAAGTATCATCCGTTTTCCGTTCGGTATCGGTTCTCCCCACCATATCCGTATTTAGATCGGCCGTTGTTTTTTCTAAAGGAAACACGGGATGGTCGCTGTAATATTCACTGCCCCATAATCCTTTTTCCTCGCCGCTAACGGCCATGAACACGATTGTTCTTCTTGGTCCAAAGCCTGCAGCCTTTGCCGCTGCGAAAGCATGCGCCATTTCAATCACGGCACAGGTACCGCTACCGTCATCATCTGCGCCATAATATATTTTGCCATCCCGTTTTCCAAGGTGATCATAATGACCGGTCAAAAATATAAACTCATCTTTTTTATCAGAGCCCTCAATAAGCCCAATGACATTGCTTGCATTTATTGTAGTGCGGTATTTATCATAACTAAAACTCGTCTTTACTTTACTTTCAAACGCCCATTCCTTTTCAAACGGCTTGCCGGCTTTAGCGATTTTTAAGAGCGTATCAAAATTATTGGTGATTACGGTTGCCGCAAAAGCATGCGACAGAAAAGCATGGTTAATCGTTATACTATCCTTGTTTTTACGGGGATAATATACATTTGTTTTATTATTGGATTCAATTATTCCTGGAGTAAATGTAGCGTGGCTGGTATTGATGATAAAAGCGCCGATGGCACCTTTAGCTGCCGCGATCGCTATTTTTTTTCCGGTTCCGGGAAATGTCGATTCAATATTGCTATTGATACCGCTAACAAGGTATTTTCCATCTTTTTTTGGCTCGCCTGAAAAGAATATTACAATTTTCCCATTTACATCAAGCCCGGTATAATCCGAATAATTTTTATCATCGATACCATATCCCGCAAATATTATTTTCTGGCCTTTAAATTTCCCGGTTTCACTGATATTCGCCTGGCTGTAATAATCTTTCCCCCATTCGGCGTCTTTGCCATCAATAGTTAATTCGCTGCTCACAACACTGTCCTGGTAAAGCGGGTAAAATTGCTGGTATCCTTTTAACGTATCTGCGGGTTGCAGTCCTATTAATTTAAATTGATCTTCTATATAAGCCGCTGCCTTGCGTTGGCCCTCTGTACCTGTTTCCCTCCCTTCCATCTCATCGCCGGCAATAATGGTCAACTGTTTTTTTAGATCGCCGGCAGTTATAGTGGCAGCATACTTTAAGGCATTATCTATTTGCGCAAAGGAGACGAGCTGCATGGCCAGCAATACAATTGCAAGCGGAATTGATTTTTTCATTAATAAAATTTGCGAAGAAAGGTGGAGTGTTTAAGGTTTAAGCTGGAAGGTTAATAGTTAAAGGTTACAGATCTTGACAATTTCGCCATGATCATCCTCCTTTCACCTTTCACCATTTCTTCAGCAGGCAATTTTATCCACTCTTTCCTGGTGACGCCCGCCCTCAAAACAGGTATTCATAAAAATATCAAGCATTTTCTCTGCATCGCCATCCCGTACAAAGCGGGCAGGGATGCAAATAATGTTGGCATCATTGTGTTTACGTGCCAATTCGGCAAGCTCTTCGCCCCAGCAGATAGCTGCTCTTATACCCTGGTGTTTATTAGCACTAATCGCTACACCATTGGCGCTGCCACATAACAAAATACCGAATGCGGCTTCTCCCTTTTCTACTGCATCTGCAACCGGGTGAGCAAAGTCGGGATAATCAACAGAATCTTTTGTGTAGGTGCCAAAATCTTTAAATATCAGCCCTTCTCCTTCCAATAAAGAAATCAGGTCTTCTTTGCAATCAAATCCTGCATGATCACAACCAATGGCAATCGGCAATTGTAAGTTAAAGGGAGTCATTTTAGTTGCTAATGAATAATAAATAATGAATAATTGGTTTGGTAAAATTAAACCTTAATATATTCCAATGTTTAAAAAGATTATTCATTATTCATTGTTTTAGCTCCATTCTTTTTCTTCTTCTCTCAGCTTTCTTTTTTCAACCCGTGATGCTAAAATAATACTTATCCAGTACAGTAATACAAGTGGCAGGGCAACTATAAACTGGCTTGTCCAGTCCGGGGATGGGGTAATGACTGCCGCTACTATCAGTATGATCACCAATGCGAATTTAAAATATTTTTTCAGAAAGGTTCCAGTCACAAGCCCGATCCTGGCGAGCACGTATGTTAATACCGGTAGTTCAAACGCAATACCGCATCCGAGCATTAAATTGGTAAGACTGTCAATATAATCATCAATCGCCGGGCGATATTGAATCATGCCGGTTTTACCCAGCGTAAAGCTTGCTAAAAAATTAAAGGTAAACGGCGCCAATAAATAATAACCAAAAGCAGCGCCGGTAAAGAAGCAAAGGGATACCCAAAAAATACTGCCCCTTCCATATTTTTTTTCCTTGGGCGATAGGGCCGGTTTGATAAAGCGCCACAGTTCCCAAAAAAGATAAGGAAATGCAGCTATGATCCCACCAATCATCGCGATGGTAATAGCGGAGGTAAAAGTGCCGTTTACAGTAGTTACCTGGAAATCTATTTTTACCGGCGGCATACAGAAGCTATCTCCGATATGCAGCCAATGGCCAAACCGGCACAGGCTGCCATAGGTAACAAATTTTTCATTCGCCGGCGCTAAAATGACATTGTCATATATCCAGTCTATATAATAAAAAATTGCAATGGCTGCCACCAGCCATGCAATAATGGATCGCACCAGGTGCCAGCGCAATTCTTCAATGTGGTCAAAGAAGGTCATTTCCAACTCTTCTTCCTTATCCCTGCCACTGCTGATTCGTTTAAAGAACGATTTTCTTTCGGATGCTGTTGTAGCCAAATCGATAAATTAAAATAAATTATGACTAAAATATTTATATTCCTGCTTTAAAAACCTGATCAAAAGTAAAACTCTTTTATGATTATACCCCGCAAGAGATAAAATAGTGATTTATCCGGATCATTTCTAATTATATGGTAACAGCCTGCCTTACATTTCCCGTCCGTTTTAAAACACCCCAACCCTGCAATTCTCCTTTTATTGCGGTGTTAAATGATTTGATAATTATATAATACATCAACTGCCGGTAAACCAATCGCTGAGGTATCATCCACAAGAGTTTTTTATAGTCTTCTTTTTCAAAAGCAAAGGCCAAAGCGGCCCCGGCCACATCCACTAAAGTGAAAACCAGGTAATAAAAAAGAATATGCCCGATGCTTGCGGGTATAATGCCGAAGCCTGCTACTAATAAGCTTACTACCAATAGCAGATCTGCCAACGGCGCCATGAAGGGCAATATCATTTGATATATTAAAATATTTGGTAGCGCCACCATTCCCAGATTTTTATAAACGGGATTAAAAACGGCATCCCTGTGTTTCCAAAAACACTGCATTACGCCGAAGCTCCACCTGAAGCGTTGCTTCATGAACTGCTTCATTGTTTCGGGAGCCTCCGTATATGAAATAGCATCATTGCAATTACGGATATGGTAGCCAATACGATGCATGCGCATAGTAAGGTCACAATCTTCCGCCAGTGTATCCGTAGTAAAACCACCTGCTTTTATAATTGCTTCTTTTCTGAAAGCGCCAATAGCACCTGGGACTACCGTAATACAGTTTAACAGATCAAACGCCCTCCTGTCAAAATTTTGCGAAGTAATGTATTCGATGCTTTGCCAGCGGGTGATCATATTTACTTCATTACCTACTTTTACATTTCCCGCAACTGCACCAACGGCGCCGGTTAAAAATTCACCTTCCCCCGCAGGTACTTTTGAAGAAGCGGCCAGATCAAACTTCTTCATCAACTTGCTAATTGCGTCCTCCTTTAGTTGTGTATCCGCATCAATGCACACCACAAATTCGCTGTCTGCTTTTTCAATGCCGGCATTCAGGGCAGAAGCCTTGCCGCCATTTTGTTTTGTATATACTTTTACATTGGGCATGTCCTTAAAGGCGTTACTAACCTTTAAAAAGGTGTTATCGCTGCTTCCATCATCAATAAAAACCACCTGGAAATTTGGATAATCCTGTCTCAATAAACTTTCAATCGTTCTGATCGCATTGATTTCCTCATTGTATGCCGGCACAATTATACTTACCAGCGGCATTTTATGAATGGGCAACATTGCTATCGGTTTGGCTTTTTCTTCTTTTCTTTTCTGCATCCACGCCAATATTGCCATCAACACCATCCTGCTCACTGATAGTGCGATGCCTACAATAAATAGTGCAAACAAAATATGGCCTCCCCAATAGGTTGCTTCGGCAAAAAGTAAATTCAGTTTATTTTGCCAGTCTTGTTTTACGGCGGGCATCAAATCATCTTTTGTTTTACCCATCAGGTCGGCAACCGTTGTAAACTTACAACCACGCTTTTTGAAATATGCTATGATGCGCGGTAGTGCGTCTACGGTTGGTTGCCTGGAGTCTCCACCCGCATCATGCAGTAAAATAATGCTGGCGTCCGTTTGCTCCGCAAGCCGGATGGTGCGGTTCACAATACTATCAGCATTCATATTTGGATCCCAGTCGTTGGGGTCGATACTTTCACCTACAGTAATATAATTATCTTTTTTGCTGCGTGCTATGGGTTCTATTTCTTCAAAGGTTTGCGGTTCACTATCCGCGTTGTAAGGCGCCCTGAATAAAATTGTGGAGTGGCCGGTTATACATTCAATCAGCGAACGGGTGGTTTTTAATTCAAGTTCAGCCCTTTCCGGGCTCATTTTGGCCACATTATGATGGGTAAATGTATGATTACCTATTTCGTATCCATCTCTGTAGATCCGCCTCAATAAAGGAATATTACTTTCGGCATTTAACCCTATTACAAAAAAAGTAGCAGGAATTTTTTCTTTTTCAAGGATGTCTAAAATTTTAGGCGTGTATTCTGCGCTTGGGCCGTCATCAAAAGTCAGAATAATTTTGTGACCGGG
>JBDTVX010000357.1:0-5925 GCA_040007015.1 Ferruginibacter sp.
GGAAAACATTCGCAGGTGCAGTCCAGTTTACTTTGCATCAATCCTTTACTGATCGCTGCTGCAGCCTCCTCTGCGGTAAGGCTATTTTTAAAAGCATTGGGAGAAATGAGAATATGCACGATACGATTGGAAATTACAGAGTAAATAATTGATGGATAATTCAGACGGTATTTATTTTTTTTATTTCGCCACAAATGCCAATTAATATTTAATAAAATATTGTATTTATTCGCGCTAATTCATGCATTCGTGGCAAAAAATCAATTCACTTGGGGGCTGTCCATATTTGCCAGTTTTTCAAGTGCAAGATAAAGCGCCTGGTTGCCGGAAGAACCTTGTTCCATGGCCTGGATACTTATATACAATTGCTTTACCAATGCCAGTCCCGGTAAGGATAACCGCATTGTCTCAGCTTCTTCAAGAGCAATCTTCATATCCTTTACAAAATTATCGATAGAAAAACCAGGTGAAAAATCTCCCTTTATGATTTTAGGCGCAAGCACATCAAGGGTCCAGCATCCGGCTGCACCCTTACTGATGGATTCTAATAGCGTATTTGGGTTTAGCCCCGCTTTTACTCCATAGATCAATCCTTCGCAAACACCCATTAAAGTGGAGGCAAGAACTATCTGGTTACACATTTTGGTATGTTGGCCAGTGCCGGCAGATCCCTGGTAAACCATATTTTTTCCAAAGGCGCCAAACATCGGCAGCACTGAATCCACTACTTCTTTTATTCCGCCGATCATAATGGAAAGTGTTCCATTTATTGCTCCCACCTGTCCGCCGGAGACCGGTGCATCGATAAATGATGCACCCACCTTTCCTGCTTCTTCAGCAATCTTTATGGCAAGGCTTGGTTTTGTAGTAGTCATGTCAATCAGCAGGGTGTCTTGCTTTATACCTTTAAATATCCCCTGCTCTCCGAAATAACATTCCTCCACATCCTTCGGAAATCCTATGATGGTAACGATTACCTCAGAATGGGCAGCAAGCGCTACAGGCGTGTCATACCAGGTACACCCCAGATCAATTAAATCAGCGGCCTTCTCCTTTGTACGGTTGTGCACGTTTACACTGTACCCGGCCTTTACTAAATGTTTAACCATCGGGTTACCCATTAAGCCTGTACCAATCCACCCTATTTTTTTATCTTTCATCAGGTTGAAATTTTATTTTTAGTTAATTACTATCCCTTCAATTTCAAATTTCAAATTCTTTCAGCACTTTTTGCATTAGAAAATTAGCCTGTTAGCACATTAGCTATTCAATTTTTTTTTCCCAATCATTATAACTGTCATTGCCAATGCTACCAATATGCCCAGCAGGATGAACAGGTAAAAATAACCTTTTGAATGATCTGTAATTAATACAGGTGCTTTGGTATCGATCATATGATAAACCGGTATCAGCCATTTAAAAATGTAAGCCTGCGCCAGCACAATCAAACAGATCAGCATCAGCATAAAAAAGCTATGCTTTACGGTAAAACGGAACAACGAGGATTCTTTACCTACCAGCCCGCCTGCTGCCGCGGCTACCGCTATTGATTGAGGCGAGATCATTTTACCAACGACTCCACCGGATACATTGGCGGCAACAGTCACTACAGGATCCACGCCGATGGATGTAGCCGTTGCATATTGGAGCTTGCCAAACAATGCATTGGCGGAAGTATCGGAACCTGTTATGAACACGCCCAGCCATCCCAGGATAGGGGCAAAGAAAGGGAATAAAACCCCTGTGCTTGCCAGAACTCCTGCGATACTTAAGGTAATGCCTGAATCATTCACAATATAGGCAAATGCCAGTACCGATGCTATTGTAATGATTGGGTATCTCAATTGTTTGAGGGTGGCCCCAAATGTTTTGATACCGTCCACGAATCTCAGGCCAACCAATGGTATGGCGATAAGGGTTGAAATAAATATTGCGGTGCCGGATGCAGATAAATAGTTGAGCTTAAAAACATGTGGTAATAAATTTCCCTTCGCATCGCGGATCGCGTTGTGAAGGCCGGGCATCTCAAACTGTACCTGCCCGATAGCATTGAGAAGATTTTTAATGGGCGGCAGTCCCCATGCAATGATCATGATGGTAAGTAAAATAAAAGGTGACCAGGCCCTCACGATCTGCCCGGCGGTATAGGATATCTGTGTATTGATTACCGGGGCCGGTTCATTATCAAAGCGCCAGGTTTTTTTAGGCTTCCAGAATTTTAAAAAAATAACGAGGGAGGCAATGGAACCCAGACCGGCAAATACATCGGGTAATGACGGGCCCAGGTAATTGGAAGAGAACCATTGCAATAATGCGAAAGAAATTCCTGATACTAAAATGGCCGGCAATACTTCTAATGATTTTTTTAATCCAGACATCAATATAATTAAATAAAAAGGAAGCAGCATCGATAAAACAGGAAGTGTTCTGCCTACCATTTGTGAAATTGCCATTTCGGGAATTCCTGATACTTGCGAGGCAACCGTTATGGGAATACCAACGGATCCAAATGCCACGGGGGCCGTATTAGCAATAAGACATAAACCTGCCGCATAGAGCGGGTTAAACCCTAACCCAACGAGCATCGCCGCGGTGATAGCTACGGGTGCGCCAAACCCTGCCGTGCCTTCCAAAAAAGCACCAAAAGAAAATGCGATCAGCAAGGCCTGCAATCTCCTGTCGGAAGTAATAGATGCCATAAAATGCCTGATGATCTCAAACTGCCCGCTTTTAACGGTGATATTGAACAGGAATACCGCCGGTAGGATGATCCAGCAAATAGGGAACAACCCGTACAGTGCGCCATTGAATGTTGAAAGCAATGCGAGTTTTACCGGCATTCCGTATACTATTGCGGCAACCAATAAAGCCAGAGCCGTACTTATTAAACTCGCCTGGTAACCTTTCATTTTTTTAATGATCAATGCCCAGAATATAAACAGGATTGGCAACACAGCCACCAACGCAGATAAAAAAATATTTTTAAACGGATCGATAACCTGTGTCCAGTTCATGGTTTATTGTTTGTTCAAATGTTTATTATCAACAATCTTCGCTGCTTTTTAAAACACGAAATCCCAATCAGTAGCTTGTTCAAAACGCTTTCAATTTCCAGTGCAGTGATTATTTATTTGGGCAACATTTTTGATTTTTTTGGAGTTAAAGTAAAGAGGCATCTTACCGTAAAGTTAGTCGGTGGAGATGAATTTTTAAATACCGTAGAGACATAATATTGGTAGAAAATAAAAATAAAAGTGTTGACTCGTCCTGAAATAACTGTACACTAATGATTAATAATCCTGTCAGGACAAGACAATATATTAGAAGTATTTACAAATATACAATTGTTTTAAGGCAGGATTTGAAGTGGGTGATGGGTACGTCAAATGAATCAGAAAAAAATTCAGTTTCGCTGAAAAACCATTTTGCGAAATTGAACGTTTTAATAACCAGGTCTTTTTGAATGAAGTAATATTTTTTTGTGTTATAAAATATTGAAGAGTCTACACTTCAATACTTCTGATCAAAGCAATACATACCAGCCCTCTTCCTCACTAGTATGGCTTCGGGCAAAGAAGGAAACTGTATATTGGCTTCCACCTTCCTGATCGGGTCTGATTAATGCAAGCGTATTGCAATCCAGTTGATGTATAATACCTCCGGGATTTCCGTAACCAGTGCCTCCGGTAGTAGATGTTGTTAATAAGGTGAGTTTAAGAGAATCACCTTTAAAGGGCTTATTGAGTTGCTGAACAGACCAATTTCCGAAATAATAAACACTAATTTCACTCCAATGAACTATACCCAAACTACTTCCGCAAAAATCGCTTTTATCAGGATCTGGAAGTGAATGTAACTCCTGTGTGTGTCGTTGAAATTCACCGTTATTAAAAAACTGCAAAATCTCCTCCACAAATACAAAAAAAGTTGGGAAACTCAGCTTCCGGTAGTGAGCAGTATCACCGGAACAATTTGTATTGTAAGAGGATATCCCATCAATGCAACACCCATTTATAAATTGTCCACCGGCGCCCCATTTTTTGTCAGGGTCATTATAAAAAGAAAGTGTATTGTTTTGTTGGTTTTCAATGAATGTCATGTCCCAGGTCCAATATTCCCCTGTCGGAAGAACAAGCCCGCAGGAGCCGGCAAGGGGATCATTATTAAATTCATCTATTTTAACAGGCCGGGTAGTTTCACCAAGGGGCTGACCGAATGGATCATAGGGGATAATGGTAATATCAAAGTCAAGTGGATGCAAATCTTTTGGATCAACACCAATCAAAATAACCGATACGGTATCGTTATCTGCCACATCAGGTACTTCGGGCACATCGTAGTAATAAGTTGCCAAAGATCCGCCGGCAGCTCCAATATAATGAACCTGCAGGTATACTCCCGCCACGTTTTTAGTGGTATCCTTATGCAAAAACCGTATGGGCCTTTTAATCTCGCTCACCAGGCTGAGTGTGTCTTTAAAAGATATTTTTAAAGAGCTGCCCGCAGGGCCTTTAGGAATAGTCCCTTGCTTTTTAACGGCTCCAAAAAAACGGAGATGATTGGAAATAGTATCTGAATTGATCGAAACAGCCTGGCTTGAGGGAGGATCAATAATAGGATCTGCCGGTGTAAAATTCTTTTTGCAGGAGAACATAGTAGCTCCCCAGAGAAAAATAGTAGCGGATAATTGTAAAAATTGTGCCGTCGTTTTCATAATCCAGGTTTTAAAATGAAGTAATATTTTCATGTAAAAATGCATGCTTACCAACCGGGTCGCTTTACCCTTTGGGGTGATTTTTATAAAATACCCGATGTAGGGGATATGCATTGAAATGAGCCGATAAATTATTGCGGAGGAAATGATGAAGGGGGATTATAATGAAATATTATAAGAAGCTGTTTAAAAAATAAGAATTTGATTTACCCTATTGCGAACTATTCAACCGCTGCCAGGGTTTTACAACAGCTGGCGGAGTTGTGCGGTTACAGCCCCGACGGCAGCTATCAGCCCTGCCGGCGCTTGATGGGCGGTAGCTAAAGTTGGTTAAAAAAAACTTTTCATACTTAATTTAAAAAAATTGAAATTAAATTATGCCAATGGTCCTGGAATTACTTCATCATTAACTCACGAAGACGGGCGATGGCTGTGGAGCGCGAAGATGCATCCAATTTGAGATACGCGTTGTTGATATGGCGCTTGATCGTATTTAATGAAATAAAAAGCTGCTGTGCAATCTGTTGATTTGTTTTTCCTTCATAAATCAATTGCAGCACTTCAAATTCCCTTTCAGTAACCTGGTTAATAAGATGGCGGTTGATTTTTTCAAACGCCAGGTGCGGAACAGAACGGTTACTGCGTTGCGCGAAATTGGATATAGCAATTTCAATGGAAGCCAGTAAAGTTTTTTCATTAAATGGTTTTACGATATAGCCGGCGGGCGCCACTTTCTTTGCCCTTTCAAGGGTTTCCTTATCGGCATACGAAGTAAGGAACAGGAAGGGCAACTGAAAATTCTTATTGATATAATCCGCAATTTCAATTCCATCCGTATCACTGTCAAGATTAATGTCGAGCAATACGGCATCGGGGGTATTTTGCTTCAACTGTTTTTTTGCTTCCTCGTCGTCATACGCAATGCCCGATACAATAAAATCGGCGTTGTCCAGGTACATCGCTATATTTTCGGCAATGATGGGTTCATCTTCAACTATTAATATTCTGAATTCACTCATGATAAAAACTGTTTTAAAATTCAATATCATTTTTTTTCATTGGATTAAAAAAGGAAACCCGCGGTTTTCAATGGCAGCTTAATTTGCCAGCTTATATTTTGAAATGGTCATCGTTACACAAGCGCCGTTATCATTGCATACATCCAGCTTTGCCTTTAATTTTTGCGCAAATGCTTTAATCAGTTTATAGCC
>JBDTVX010000358.1:0-5896 GCA_040007015.1 Ferruginibacter sp.
GGAAATAATTTTTACACAATTCGCTTTGCTCCATAAATCGTTGCTTATAAGTATACTGAACCATGGTATCATTGCTGTCGATCCATTGCTGCCGTCCTGTTTCGAGATCCTGTACCTGTAGCAAACCGGCTTCCGGCAATTGCATATCCATCTTATCATAGATACGCAGACCAATCACATCATGCCTGCCTCCGATTACTTTCAGGTCATTTTCATAAACTGCATCTACAAAATCGCTCAGTAAAAAAGCAATGCTTTTCTGGTGAGAAGCTTTATTAAAAAATTTGATCGCTTCTTCCATATTGGTACTTTTTCCCACCGGTTCCGCTGTTAGCAATTGCCGCACTATATAGAGCGCGTGCTGCCTTCCCTTTTTGGGCGGAATATATTTTTCAATTTTATCACTAAAAAAGATAGCACCAACTTTATCATTATTATTAATCGCGCTGAATGTTAAAACAGCGCCGATCTCTGTAAGTATATCCCGCTTTCTTGAATTAACAGTCCCGAATAAATTACTTGCACTAATATCAACCAGTAAATAAACGGAAAGCTCGCGCTCCTCTTCAAAAACTTTTGTAAACGGGTGACTGAACCTTGCGCTTACGTTCCAGTCGATGAACCTTATATCATCACCCGCGTAATATTCTCTTACCTCTCTAAAGCTCATCCCCTTTCCTTTAAAAGCAGAATGATATTCACCCGTAAATAAATGAGTGGTTATTTTTTTACTTTTAATTTCCAGTTCTTTTACCTTCCGTAAAATTTCTTCGGTGGTTAACATTGTTGGTCGTTGTTGGTTGATCGTTGTTGGTTAGTTGTTAATGGATGGCCCTGGGGGTTTGGACGTGCACCGACCAGCTATCTGCGACCAGCTATTTAAGATCAGCCTTTTTGCTATAGTGAATAAAGCTGTTTAAAACCTGCAATGATTTTTCGAATGAAGGAATAATTTTATTAAAATCATCTTCAGTAATTATTTCCACCAAAACGGCAATATTCAACAATGTTTCCAATTCGTATAAAGATCCCCTGGAAATATGTAGAAATTGCAGTGTATCTTTCTTGTATTGTCTTCCTATTCCTGCTGCAATATTTGATGGAACTGATACGGCAGCTCTTTTTGTTTGAGAAGTTAAAGCATATAATTCTTGCTTTGGAAATTTTTTAGTTAACAAATAAATTTCTTTAACTAATTGGATAGAAAACTTCCAGGCATCCAAACTTTTATAATTCGCCATAAAATCCAAATTTAATATATGAAATAATAAACTAAATTACCATCAACGACCAACGATCAATGACCAACGATCAACAACCATCGTCACGGCACATTCACCACCCTAAGTATCTCGTTAATGATCATCTCTACATTCACATTTTCTGCCTCTGCCTCGTAGGTTAATCCAATCCGGTGGCGCAATACATCTTTACAGATACTCCTTACATCTTCCGGAATTGTATAGCCCCTTTTATTTAAAAACGCATATGCCTTTGCTGCTAAAGCCAGGTTGATACTGGCTCTTGGTGATCCGCCAAAGCTAATGAGCGGCTTAAGCTTTGGCAAATTGTATTTATCAGGATACCTGGAAGCAAATACTATATCCAGGATATAATTTTCCACTTTCTCATCCATGTACACCTGCCGCACCAATTCTTTAGCCGTTAAAATCTCGCTGGTAGATGCAACGGCATTGAGGGGGGGAAAAGAAAGGCCCTGTACATTCTGACGAATAATTAATTGCTCTTCTGATTTAGAAGGATAATCGATCACTACTTTCAGCATAAACCTGTCTACCTGTGCTTCCGGTAACGGGTACGTGCCTTCCTGCTCAATGGGGTTCTGAGTGGCCAATACTAAAAATGGTTCATCCAGTTTGAAAGTAGTATCGCCAATGGTAACCTGCCGTTCCTGCATGGCTTCGAGTAAAGCGCTTTGTACTTTTGCAGGGGCCCTGTTTATTTCATCTGCCAGGATAAAGTTAGAAAAGATGGGGCCTTTACGAACCATAAATTCATTCTTTCCCTGGTTGTAGATCATGGTGCCTACCACATCGGCCGGCAGCAGATCGGGAGTAAATTGTATACGGCTGAAATTTGCATGAATAGACTGTGCCAGTGATTTAATGGATAATGTTTTTGCAAGCCCGGGCACACCTTCCAGTAATACATGGCCGTTGCTCAACAGGCCGATCAGCAGCCTTTCTATCATACCGTGCTGGCCAACAATTACTTTACTTAATTCATCATTGATCCTGGTTACAAAACCCGCTGCATGATTAATTTTTTCGTTCAGCAGGCGGATGTCTTCGGCTGTTTGTAGCATAAAAAAAATTTACCCCTGCCCCTGGAGGGCCGGAGATTTTTAAAATTAAAGATCGGTCATTCATATAAAAAAGTACCCTCGCTGCAAACTCACCGGAACCCATAAGTGGCGGAGTATGCATTCCGGCGAAAATACGAACAATGATATTACAAAAACTTGACCATAATGAAGAATGGAGTTAAAATGTGTTAAAAACCGGCTTATCTTTAAATAAAATTATACCATGATTGATTTGCAACTAATAACAACAGCCAATAGCCTGGAAGGCTATCACATCAGCAAACACCTGGGTGTGGTAAGAGGAATTACGGTAAGAAGCAGGAGCTTATTGGGAAATATCGGAGGAGGTGTACAATCTTTATTTGGAGGCAAACTGTCCATTTACGTTGAGCTATGCGAAAAGACAAGGGAAGAGGCTTTCCAGCTGATGATACAACATGCCAATGAAATAGGGGCCAATGCCATCATCAATATGCGCTATGATGCCAATGAAGTGATGCAGGGAATTACAGAAGTGCTGGCTTACGGAACGGCGGCAGTAGTGGAAAAGAACGCCTAGCTTTTTATTTTGTAGACCCCGGGATCATGCTTCCTCATAATTCGTTCAGGATTATCCAATTGTTTAAATCCAAATTTTGCGTATAGCCCGTGTGCATCTTTTGTAGCCAGCTGCCAGGTGCGAAACCCCTGCAATTCCGGATGTGCTATAATTATTTCCATTAACCATTTGGATAACCCCCGGCCACGGTATATTTCATCGATGAATACATCTGCCAGGTAACCAAACGTGGCTTTATCCGTTATCACCCTGGCAAAGCCGATTTGATGATCGCCTTCGTAAACACCAAAACACACAGACCCGTCAATGGATCTTTGAACAATTTCCAGCGGTATGTTTTCCGCCCAGTATGTTTGGGAAAGAAACCGGTGAATATAAGGGATGTTGAGTTTACTTTTATTTGTACTGATAGTAAATGTTTTTTTCCGTGCAACCATTCAATTTATTTTTATAAGGGGGTTATATTTTTGTAATCATTGTTTGATATCACGAGTTGATTTCAGCCCTTTCCCGCAAACTTTTAAAAATCAACCCAAATACTTCCCCACGATCGGCACCCTTCTTCCTATTCCAAAGGCCTTCGGGGAAATACGAATGATTGGGCAAAACTGGTTGCGCTTATACTCATTGATATTGACCATTTTTAAAACCCTGTCAACCAAAGCGGCATCAAAGCCCTGTGCCTTGATCTCTGCCGGCCCAAGCCTTCTTTCGATATATTGATACAGCAGTTCGTCAAGCACTTCGTATTCCGGCAGTGAATCTGAATCTTTTTGCCCTGGTCTTAATTCGGCCGATGGCGCTTTGGAGATGATATTTACTGGAATGATCGTTTTATCGCGGTTGATGTATTTTGCCAGTGCATACACCTGTAATTTATAACAATCGCCCAATACGCCGAGGCCGCCTGCCATATCGCCGTACAAAGTACCATAACCCGTTGCCAGCTCACTTTTATTGGAAGTATTGAGCAATATGTATCCAAATTTATTTGCGATGGCCATCAATAAATTTCCCCTGCTTCGACTCTGGATATTTTCTTCGGCTACGCTAAAGGGTAAGTCTCCGAAAATTGGTTTCAGTTCCTTTAAGAAAGCATCATATATATTTTTGATC
The DNA here is from genome assembly GCA_040007015.1 of Ferruginibacter sp. Classification (GTDB taxonomy): domain Bacteria; phylum Bacteroidota; class Bacteroidia; order Chitinophagales; family Chitinophagaceae; genus Ferruginibacter. The sequence goes on from JBDTVX010000358.1 coordinate 4,002, forward strand.
GGCAAAATATCATATGTATTACCCAGATTCAAACTCAGCTGTTCAGCATCTTCCACTGAATGACCGGTGGAATATTGCGATGGCATTAATACTGATCTTATATTGCCCGCACCTAAAGCGGAACAGGCAAGTGCAATCGTTACGGCGCTATCAATACCACCACTGCTACCTATAATGGCTTTTGTAAAACCCATTTTTGTAAAATAATCCTTTATACCCATTACGATCGCATCATGAACCTGCACTATATTCAGATTTTCCTCTAAAGACAGCGGCATTACTTCCCCGGCAACAACTTTAGCTGGTTCAATGACCGGTGCATCAATTGTTCCGTCATCATTGAGGGTAAAGCCTTCCGTCGACTCTTCAAAGATGGGAAGCTGGCCGCAAAGATTAGCATCTTTATCATATACCAGGGAAGCGCCATCAAATACCACCTCTGTCTGGCTGCCGACTGCATTACAATAAAACATGGGTAGCCGGTACCTGGTTACATTGGCCTTAACGATTGCTTTCCTTCCTTCATCATGTGTATAATCAAAGGGAGATGCGGAAATATTGATCATCAGGTCCGGCTGCTGCAACATCAGTTTGTCCATTGGGCAAATACGGTAAAGCGGGTTGTGGCCCAGATTCCAGATATCTTCACAAATGGTAAGCGCGATTTTTTTTCCCCTGAATTCAATTACGTTCCATTCATAGGCCGGCTCAAAATAACGGTACTCATCAAAGATATCGTAGGTTGGCAGCAGCGTTTTATGAGCAATGCCTGCGATTGCTTTATTGTATAAAAAATAAGCGGCATTAAACAGATCCTTGCCTTCAGCTACGGTATTCCTGTCAGGTGCGCCTACAATTACTGCTATTGAGTCTGCATGCTCTTTTATAAGATCGATTGATGCATCGCATTTGCGGATAAAATCGTCAAACTCCAGAAAATCACGCGGTGGATATCCGCACACACTCAACTCGCTAAATATAATAATATCCCCGCCTTGCTTTTTTGCTTCTTCAATGGCCGCAATGATCTTTTGCGTGTTGCTTTCAAAATTGCCGATGTGATAGTTCTGCTGCGCTAAAAATATTTTCATATATCAACCCCCCAAACAGGCTTAACTTTATGTTTACAAATCTTTTTATCTCTTTGCAAAGTTAAAACATTCGGTCACATCAATCATAATATGAGGTTATCTATCATCGCTGTTTTATTCAGCTCATTTTTATTTTCCTGCAGTAACCATGAAAACATACCGGATGTTTCAGATATAAAGATCTCCCTTTCTACAGACCGGTTTGAAAAAAAATTATTTGACACTACCACAGATGATTTGTTTACTTACATCCTTCAGTTACAAAATAATACACCCTCATTTGCAACCACCTGGCTCGATACCATATTAAATGTGGATCCGTTATGGCCCGCAGATACGGCCGCTGCGTATGTAAATGGATTTATAAAAGCTTACAGGCCCGTATACGACAGCGCCGAAAAAATTTTCAGCAATTTTTCGCGGTACGAAAATGAAATAAAAAAAGGATTGCAATTTGTAAAATATTATTTCCCCGCGTATAATTTGCCCGGAAAAATAATTACTTATATCGGACCTGCGGATGGCTTTGGCGACATCATATCGGGTGATGCGCTGGTGGTTGGCCTTCAATGCCACCTTGGGAAAAATTTTCATTTGTATAAATCGGCACTGGTGCAGGAAACTTATCCTGAATATATGTCCAATCGTTTTGAACCGGGATATATTGTGGTAAACTGTATTAATAATATCGTAAATGATATGTACCCGGAAAAAGAAGAAGACAAACCCCTCGTAAATCAAATGGTGGAAAAAGGAAAGCGATTGTACTTGCTGGGTAAATTGTTGCCGGCTACTGAAGAATAT
>JBDTVX010000359.1:0-5895 GCA_040007015.1 Ferruginibacter sp.
AGCCTGCCTGATTGCATTCGGCAGACAAGCCTGCCTGATTGCATTCGGCAGACAGGCCTGCCTGATTGCCTCAGGCAGACAGGGTTTTGGTTCGGTGACGCCGGAGGCGGAATTCTCCCGATTCCAATCGGGATGAAAGAAGCAGCGACTTTCCGGTTACGTCCCGATTCTTATCGGGATGGAGGCGAAAGTTGTGAATATAAAAGAAAAATGAAGACAGAAGGGTCTTTGCGTTTTACCTACCTAATCCTATTACTTTATTTACTTTATTTCCTCTATTTACTCTATTTACATTACTGCCAACTGATCTATCAATTCAAGCCTTCTTACTATACTGTTTGGCTGCAAAATTGATCCCGGCGATAAAACCGCATTGGCCCCAATTTTAGAATTGTCGCCCACCAACGCGCCAAATTTATTAATGCCGGTATGGATGACCGCGGCATTGTAAACGACCAAAATATTTTTGTCTTCCCTTTCATTGTAATGATTTGCCGTAACTGAACCCGCCTCAAAATTTACATGACTGCCGATAATGCTATCGCCAATAAAATTAAAATGTGCAATGGCGCTGTTATTAAATATGATACTCGTCTTGATCTCACAACCAGTCCCGATCTTTACCTGGTTGTCTAAATAAACGCCGCCTCTCAAACAGGCATTGGATCCAATAAAACAATGCGGTCCAATTATTACAGGAGCTTTCAAAATGGCTCCCTTATCAATAGTTGCGGTTTGGTGAATGGCTATTCCTTCATTAACATCGTAATTATGATCCAACTGGGCCATTAGTTCCGTTAAGATGTCAGTGAGATGTTGAGTGATCTCCCAGGGAAACAAATTATTTTGATTACCAAATGAATGTGAGAATTGAGTTATAAACTTGTCTATTTTAATCATCTCTTTTAAAATGATGCGGTGAATGTTCTTTTAAATACTTTGTACGGTTGAAAATATTTCCGGTAGCGGGGATTATTTTACGGCTATTTTTTTGGTCGCTTTAACGGTGGGTTTTCTCCTTGCTGCTGAAACTGCTTTTACAACGGTGATGCCTTTTTGAAGCTGGGACTGGTCCTTCACTTTTGCGAGTGAGTTGCCCCATGCTTCTGTTAAAAGTTTTTTGATATATGCCCTGGGAAAAGTTTTTTTGTCCTTCACCAAAATGTACCTGTACTGGTTACCCTTTCCAAGCAGGATTTTACCAGGATCAGCAATTTGAGATCCCCAATAAAAGCCAAAATGAACATTATAGTTCCCCCGCATCACCGCAAAGGAACAAAATGTATGGCCCAGCCTGTCAGTAAGCGACCATCCAACTGCCACCGCGTTGTAATTATCATATATAAGCTCATTGGCGCCGGGATATTGGTCCCAAACAAATTCCCTTAACCACAATGCCAATTCCCGGATATCGCCGGGAAAGGGTTCAAGAAATTTTAAGAGATCGTTTGTTTGCTCCTTGCTCATAACGATTGAAATTTAGAAAGTATTGGAGTTGGCAGGCTTTGACGATTGACCATCGATCATTGACGATGGACCATTGACCTGATTGTTGTGCAACTCTACCTTATTTACTCTATTTACTTTATTTACTCTATTTACCTTATTAACTCTATTTACACTATTTACTTTCCCCCCTTCTTCCCTCCAGTATCTTATAAAAAGAACGGCTCCTGATCTCATCGATGGTGAGGCCCGTTACCAATGCTTCGTCTTCTGTAATGGCCCCGCAATTCATCGCTTTCAAAAAGAAATTTAGCAGGCCCTGCCCCGTGGCGGCGTCATCAAAGATATCACCGCTAAGGGTAGAAGTGGCTGCGCGGTCCACAAATGTTTTCAAACGATACACGGCATCATCATAGCTGCTTAAAAAGAAATGGTAGGTAGCTGCATAACGCATGGGCACCTGTGCAGGATTAAGATCCCAGCCCTGGTACAGCCCGTTGATCAGCGAATGGGTGGTATGCTTAAATCCTATACGCCATGCATTATGAACCGCCTCGCGGTTTTCAATCAGCTGCTCAAAGCTAAGGTTGTCTCCGCGGTGCGGACCGATAGGTATTACGTTGGTGGCGCCATCACTTAAAAAAATGCCCGTATTGCCAAGCGCTACCTTTGTAACATGGTGAGCAAAATCGCAAACGCTATGTGCCATGGTTTGGTATTTGGCAGTGATGCCACAGGATGCTGTATAGTCGTACGTGCCAAAATGTGCAGCGATCAGGCGTCCTTCTCCGGCCCTTACGATGCGCATCAGCGGATTGCGGCCCTCCTCGTCCATGATGATCTGCGTGGCCTCCACCATGGTTTCCATTTTTAAGGTACCCGGCTCCAGTGCATGCTGTCTTTCAATTATTTCAAACAGGCGCACCAGCGTGATCACCTGCTCGGGAATGGTTACTTTCGGCAACATCACCACGAAGTTTCCGGGCAATACTCCATTTGTCTGTTGCAGTAAAGTGGTAAGAAAAATATCCAGTGTGCGAACGCCCCTGGACTTAAGATCTTCAGTAAAGGGTTTTATTCGAATGCCAATAAAAGGAGGAATGGTTTTATTTAGCATACCGGTGGCCAGTTCACAGGCTGCATTTACGGCAGTATCATCTTCTTCTGCATCCGGACGGTTACCAAATCCGTCCTCAAAATCTATCCTGAAATCTTCGATCGCTTCTGTTTGTAATTTTTTGATGATCTTATTATACACTGAATAAGATAACCAGGCGGCCCCGGTTTTTCGGCCCACCCCGCTCGAGGCATCCAGTTTTTTTGTGAGCACTTCAATATCCTTTTTCAAATGGGGGAGATGCTGGTAGCCGTCTAATTGCAATATGTTTGCAAGCTTTACAAAATCGGGTGCATAGGTTTTAAAATTATGCAGGGCTATCTCCCCCATCCTCACACTAGTGTCCGACTTAAAGAGATTGGCGCCACCATACACCGTGTGTACCGCCTGCCTGTCGGGCTTATCGCCCGGGTATGTTTTTTGAAATTTAAGATTTGCTGGTCGCAACTGTGCCAGCAGTGATTCTTTATCGGAGTCTGTGATTGAAAAATTCATAATAGAGACCCACAGTTTCCCAGCCCGCTCAGGCCCCCTCTATCATCCTCCGGAGGAGAAAGAAACGGAGGAAATTGACGCGATGATTGAAACGGAGATCGTGGATTGATTTTGTTTTAAATTATACAAATATTTCCTGCAATTATTTGTTATCCATTTTTGTAGCTCTACAATGCTACCACCTCCGTTTCTTCCCTTTTGGGGAAAGGTATGAGGCCACAGTACTTTAACATCCCCTGTAAGTACTGTATCCGTACGGGCTTACTAACAATGGTATATGGTAATGCCCGATTGTTGTAATTTCAAATATAATTTCTACAACCGGGAAAAACGTTTCTATGTCATCGGAATTGAAATAATGTTTTATATCAAATGTTAGTTTATAAACACCCGGGGGCAGTTCTTCATCTTCCTGCAATAGATTGGTTAGCCTGCCTTCCGTGTTCGATATCCCGTTGGCAAGTTGAAACCATTCTTGCGCGATCTGCTCGTATAAAATAATGGCAACACCCCATGCGGGTTTGCCTTTACTGGTGTCCAATACGTGCGTGGTTAACTGGCTCATGTTATTAATTTTTGTAAACGGATCAAGGTGATTTGATTTTGTTCTTCGATGGCATTTTTAATTTCGGCTTCCGCCGCATTGGACAACCGATGCTGTAAAAGCCGCAGCATTTCTTCAGTAGTTTTGCCGCTGGCACATATAATAAAAATATAGCCAAATTTCTTTTCATATGCTGCATTGGCTGCTGCGAGTTCCTCTATTAGCTCACGGGATGCAGTTTTAACCCCGGCCTGCTCGCCGGATGCCCATTCTGCCGTGGCTGCAAAATTTTTTTCCAGCATTTCCATATCGCCAATTTTTGGATGATGGGTAAACGCTTCTCTCCAATCTGCCTCCTCACACGCATACCATTGTTCTTCGGCGTCTTCCAGCATCTCTACCAAATCATCCATCGGAAAAAAAGGCATCATTTTGTTTACCCAGGCTGTTGATCCGCAACACTTAAACAGTTCCTGCCTGAGGGTTTTGGCTGGTAATATATTTAGTTCGTGAAAGGTCATGCTTTTATTAAATGTTATAATTGAACCACATTAAGTTAATAATTTTTATTTAAATACCAGTAAAATAAAAAGTTTGCCCAAATGCCGCGGGTTTTCAAAAAGAGGATTGGCCAATTAAGATCCAGGCATACTATTTTTAACCATCCCTAAAAAGCGATTCAGAAATGATTTTTTTGTTAACCAGCTTTTGTACAGAGCGTAGCCGAAGTATTAATGGCGTCCGCCGCATGGCGGGATCAACATTTGAAAAATAGCATCGATGACGCTACAAAAAAGCATACCAAACTAAATTTAAACTGCTTCTAAGAGGCCACTGGCTTACCAAAAAGCCTCATCCTGCTGATGCCGCCATCAGGGAAAATAGAAAGACGTATATGCGTGAACGGTTGCCCGCCTGCAATTTCCTTTTCGAAATAATGCTCGTGATCCGCTTCTAACTTTACCAGGGGCAATAGGAGGGCCCAGTCAATTTCATCATTTGCAAAATCGATGGTTTCATTGGGAGCAAAAGAGCAGCCTTCAATCATACAACTTTCCGGGTAATTACCTTTAAAATGACCGGTATCAATTAAAACCCTGTGAATTGTACCGGGATGTGCCAATTGAACGATTACCCAATCTTTATTACCAGGGGTACGATTGCGTTTGGTTTCCCAGCCATCGCCCATACTGAGACCCCTCCCGGGCATCAGGAGGTTATCCATATGACTAAAGAACATATCATTACACAAAATAGCACTGGCTCCGTTCACTATCGAAGCAAGATCTGTTTCCTCCTCTTCAGTAACAATACTCCAATCCTTTACCACTTCGCCATATACTTTCAACCTTGCCACACCGCCATCCGGATAAATATTTAAACGGAGGTGGGTATAAATATTCCGATCTTTTATTTCATAGGGATTTTGTGAACCCGGCTCCAGTGGCGACTTCGGCAGCATCTCTACCCATTGTAGTTTTTCGAAATCATCCGTATCAGTATTTTTTATATTAAATGCTTCTACCGAAGCAAAGGGGGGATGATTGCCAAGGAAATGGTTGGTGTCGATATCCACCCCATATATTTTACCCGGCGCTGCCAGTTGAATGATACACCAGTCGTGGCCAGGCCCTCTTTTTCTTCTTGATTCCCAGCCATCCATCCATTTGCCCCGGTCGGTATATTTATCGGCATTAAAAATACCCCGGCCGGGTTTTAACAGGTTTTCCTTTTCAGCAAAAAAATCATCACTGCACAACAATGTTTTACCACCCAGTTTTTCTGCGGCAAGATTGGTCATTTTGGTAATTATGGGTTGGGGCATATTTTTTAATTATTATTCGATTATTGCATTTTTTGTTTAGTTAAAATTTTCTATTTGCTACCTCGTTAGACCCCACCCCCGGCCTTCTCCAAAGAAGAGGGAGCCAGACCCTGCTTCCGGAAAGAACTTTTACCATGGGAGGATTTTATAGTTTTATAATTTAAAATAATATTACCCTGCATTCAGTTTTACAAATTCTCTGCAACCTCAATAGCATCACCCGCTCTGAATTTGACACTGGGTATTGAAGGTATGCAAAGCGGATCAGGACTCATACCTGATACAGTCAGAATATTTCTGAGAAATATTTCACCACCATTTAATAAGATAGATTCGGCAGTTATGTATTTAAACACTTCGGGCAATGACTCAGCATATTTCCTGAATCTTAATCAGGGAAACTACTATATCCAGATTACTCACAGGAATGCTCTTGAAACATGGAGCTCAGCGCCTGTTCTGTTTCAA
>JBDTVX010000360.1:0-5872 GCA_040007015.1 Ferruginibacter sp.
CTACCTGTATAACCGACGATGATGTAAACGCCATCATTAAAAGTATGGGAAGGCCAGAAGAATTTGAAGATGCAGACGATAATGCTTCTTCTGCAAAAACCACCGGCTCACAGTCAAAAGGCCCTGAGCCATTTCAGCCCGGCGCCAGCGCCACAGGTACATCCAAACGATTATTCAGAAATGAAAATGACAAAGTGATTGGCGGCGTTTGCGGGGGTTTAGCGAACTACTTTAATTTAGACACCACTTTAGTAAGAATTATTTTTATACTTTTTGCTATTGGCGGCATCGGTTTGCTGGCATACTTTATACTATGGATAGCAGTGCCAAGCAGCGCCTCTTCTGAAATAGGCAGTACCCGCAAAAAATTATTCCGAAATCCCGATGAGAAAATAATTGCCGGCGTTTGCAGTGGCATTGGCAACTATTTTGGTGTGAGCTCCTGGGTTCCAAGAATATTTTTCCTGCTTCCATTTTTATCTTTTGTATTTCGCTGGAGCAACTGGGGTTTTATGGATTTTCCAAATTTTATTAACCTTTCCTTCAGCCCCGGCTCTTTAATTGTGTATATCATTTTATGGCTGGTGATTCCGGAAGCTACCAATACCGCAGAAAAACTGGAAATGAAAGGGGAGAAGGTTGACCTGAATTCGATTAAGAATTCCGTAATGGGAGAAATGAAGGGCGTACAGCAACGGGCAGAAAAATTTGGCCAGGATGCAAAAGCATTTGCAGAAGAAAGGGGAAAAGTAATGGGTACCGAAGTAAAGACAGCCGCAAGACGCACCGGCAGGTCGCTGGGTGATATCATCGTGCTATTGATAAAAATATTCGCTTACTTTATTATTGGTTGCGTAAGCTTTGGATTGGTCGTCGCTTTATTTACCTTAGCCATATTCTCAATCGGTATTTTTCCTTTAAAAGATTTTGTACTGGATAACGGATGGCAAAATATTTTCGCATGGGGAACTCTCTTATTCTTTATTGCGGTTCCGGTAATTGGTATCATCACCTGGATCATACGCCGGTTGGCAAAAATGAAAAGCAATCGCAGGGTATTGAGATTTACATTTATAAGTCTTTGGATAATTGGTTGGTTTTGCGTTATATCTTTAATAGCCTCCGTTACCAGGGATTTCAGAAGTACAAATGATATTTCAGAACAGGAAATCTATCTTTCAAACCCTGGTGCAAAAAAACTTGAATTAACTACCAACTCACCGTCCCAGAAATATTTCCGGCACAGGTGGTTTAAGCTGCAGCCCTTTGAAGATATGATAGATGACACTGCATTTGTAAAAAACATAGAAATAAAGATTTTAAAATCAACAAATGATAGTTTCCGGGTAACCTTGCTAAAAATGGTGAACGGACCAAATACCCGCTCTGCAAATGCGTTGGCCAACCTTGTCAACTATGGAGGGGAACAAAAAGACACTTTACTCATCCTCGATAAAGGAATTGCAATTACCAGGCAGAATAAATTTCGTAACCAACGGGTAATTGTTACGGTATATGTACCGGTAGGCAAACAAATCAGGATTGACAGAAGTGTAGGCTGGGGAGATAATGTGCATTTTGGTGTGAATTGGAATGATGATGATTTTAATATTGACTCTAACGATGAGGAAAGAGGCTGGGAATCAAATGTGAATTATGTCATGAAAGCAAATGGCCTTTATACACTTGATGGAGAGCCCGCCGACAGGGATAAAAACCCCGTGAAGACTAAAGTAAAAATAGGTAAGGATGGAATAGAAATTAATGATGAAGGGGATAAGATATCAATTGATAAAAACGGTATAAAGATCAATGAACCGAAGGATGGTTACCGCTATAATAACGGCGAACCTGTAAATGCATTGGATTCTTTGAAACTTAGGCTCCAAAGGGAGCAAAAACGCACCAAAGACTCGCTTGAAAAAGTAAAAGAAAAGATTAATAAGCAATTGGAAAAAATGGATGATAACAATGACGGAACTGCTGCCCTGAGCAACTATCCCCTGCAATCATATCTTTTATTGGTACATATTAATTAAAATAGTTTCAATAGTTAGTTGAGTTGAAGTGAAACAAAGAGGTCCTGTCAGTAATGGCAGGACTTCGGCTTTTCGCCAATTGAACATTGAACAGGATTTTGCGGTCCCTCCTGTGGTGCCGACCGCAGGACAGTATTAAAGATTACCTAATTACTACCACCAATTTTTTTTATTTTACATTTGCCCTGATCAATATTGATCCATGAGCAATTATCAGTTAATGAAAAACACTCCCTTTACAGAAAAACATATTTCTCTCGGGGCCAAAATGTCCGAATTTGCGGGCTTTAATATGCCCATTAGTTACACCGGTATTAATGATGAACATGCCGCAGTACGAAACAATGCGGGGATATTTGATGTAAGCCATATGGGAGAGTTTATATTGAAAGGAGAAAACGCCCTTGACCTGATACAAAGAGCAACTACCAATGATGCCTCAAAACTAACTGCGGGAAAGGCACAATACAGTTGCCTGCCTAATAATGATGGAGGGATCGTGGATGACCTGCTGGTGTATTGCCTGGAAGAAAACAAGTCGTATATGCTGGTGGTAAATGCAGGGAATATAAAAAAAGACTGGAACTGGATCAGTAAACTAAATAATAATGGCGTGGAAATGTACGATATATCAGAAAAAACCTGTTTATTGGCTATCCAGGGGCCCAATGCAACCAGGATCCTGCAGTCATTAACTTCAACAGATATTCTTAATTTAAAATACTACACTTTTATAAAGGGGCATTTTGCAGGTATTGATAATGTAATTATCAGCGCTACAGGTTACACAGGCGCGGGTGGGGTTGAAATTTACTTTGAAAATAAAGATGGGGCTGCCGATAAAATATGGGATGCTATTTTTACGGCAGGAGCCGCCCTGGGCATTAAACCGATTGGGTTGGGCGCAAGGGATACGCTCAGGCTGGAGATGGGTTTTTGTTTATATGGTAATGATATCGACGATACTACTTCCCCCCTGGAAGCGGGATTAGGCTGGATAACCAAATTCAGCAAGGATTTTACCAATAAAGCATTTTTTGAAAAACAGAAAGCAATAGGCATTGAAAAGAAATTGATAGGCTTCGAAATGCAGGAAAAGGGCATTGCCCGCCATGATCATGCAATAATGGATTTTGAAGGCAATATAATTGGAAGGGTTACTTCCGGTACCCAATCACCATCACTGGGAAAGGCGATAGGCATGGGTTATGTTGACATTTATCATGCTTCCATCGACAGTGAAATTTACATCAGCATCCGTCATTCTTTGTTAAAAGCAAAAGTGGTGAAAATGCCTTTTTCTTAATTGATAATTGATAATTAAGAATTGATAATTAGTGAAGGCATATCATTAAATCAGCAGGTTTAAAACATTCTCAATGATCAATTTAATAATGATCAATTATCAAAATCCATCTTATTACTTTGATATATGCACCGGTTGAAAGAGTATTTGATTTGAGCAGAAGTATCATCCTTCCTAAAATCTCTACATCCCATACCAATGAAGATGCCATTGCAGGTGTAATTACTGGTTTGATCAGCCTGGATGAAACCGTAACCTGGCAGGCAAAGCACCTGTTTAAACAGCGGCGGTTTACTTCTAAAATTACCACTATGGAAAAGCCTGTTCATTTTACAGATGAGATGATACAGGGTGATTTTAAAAGTTTTAAACACGAACATTATTTTAAGCCGGTTAAAAATGGCACTTGAATGATTGACCAGGTTGAATTTGAATGTCCATACGGGGTGGTAGGAAATTTGACTAATAAATTATTTCTGAAAAAATATTTGCAAAAATTGCTGATGAATAGAAATGCAGTCATTAAAGATTATGCCGAAACTAAAAAATGGAAATTGATTTTGAACCAACACATTCAGTAAACTGACATGGTGAGCCACTCTTTGGGTTGGCTCACCATACCAATTTACGTTCTCTTAACTCTAATAAAATTAAATGAAAGGCGGAAAACCATCTTTATATACTTCCCTATCCCCTGCATTACTTCATTTATATGATGTTAGTAGCAGTATAGTTGTAATCATCGACGTGCTAAGGGCAACTTCTACCATTGCCACCGTATTATTCAACGGCGCCAGGAATATTATCCCCGTAGATAGTGTGGCGGAATGCATTCGCCTTGGCAAACAAATTGAAGGCATTACAGCCGGTGAAAGAGACGGCCATGTGGCGGAAGGATTGTTACACGGCAATTCTCCGCTTGAATATCCAAAAGAATTCATCGGTGGCAAAACATTGGTGCTTACCACCACCAATGGTACAAAATTATTGCACATGGCATTGGAAAAAGGAGCCAAAGGAATTATTACCGGGTCGTTCCCTAACCTATCTGCCGTATGTGATTACCTGGTAGCAAAGAAAATGCCCGTGATCCTCGGTTGTGCAGCCTGGAAAGACAAGGTGAATATAGAAGATACACTGTTTGCAGGCGCCGTCATCAGCCGCATCAAGGGTCATTTTGACATCAATTGCGATTCGTCGCAATTGGCTGAGGCCATGTACAATGATGCAAAGGACGACCTGTTTGAATTTATAAAAAGTAAAAATGCATCCCATTATCACCGGCTTACGAAATACGCGCTGGAAAATGATATCCGGTATTGCCTGAAGGAGGATGTTGCGAACGTATTGTGCGTGTATGATGGCGGAAAGCTGGTAAAGGGAAATTTTCCACTGCAGACCTTGTAGGAACAGGGCGGGCCTCAAGTTAAGAATTGTGTTGTTTCGTCCCACCGGAACGGCTAGTGGGTGGTAGCCAATAATATAATATCAAGTTCCGTAGGAACGTATGGCGCTGTTGATCGCATCTGCACCATGCATCCATGGAATGCTAAAAAAGCCAACCATTTTTTTGCACACCAAGTGTTCCCATAGAACAGAATGCCCTTTTCGAATCTTAATTTTATGACATCGGACTACGACCTGTTCTTTCCAAATGGCCATTTCCGCCGCAAGGGTCTGACCTTCGGTGCCGGCCGGTACGAAGCCGTCAAATTACTCCCCTCTTCATAATCCGTAGAAAAGAAGAGATTTAGAAGCCGCGTTTATTAATTTTTTGTTTAATTTTGCAAATTGGCCTTTTCTGAACGGGTTATGCAAAATGGAAAGGGTTGTAAATCAAACATCGTACATTTAAAATCGTACTTCATTTTGGCTTTATCTCATTTAATTAAATACGTTTACAACACAGGTTCCGACGAGGTTATCCGAAGAGGAAAAAAGATTCATGCAATTGGCTATGTAGAACTGGTAGAACATGATGAACTGCTGAATAATGTGGTTTTTAGGGTAAAGGATGACACCTATAGTACGTATTATAAAGTAAATATTCAAAAATATACTGACCCTAAATCGCTGTCTTTACGCTGTGGCTGCCCCTATAACCTGGGCGATATATGCCGGCATGAGGCAGCAGCGCTTTTTCAACTACAGGAACTGGTCGACAAAAACATGCTCGGCACCAGTAATGCAGCTTATAACCAGCGGCATACCGTAGCCAAGATGAAGTATATAGATCTTAAAACGATCCGGATGCTTTCATCACCCGATATTTATGAAGCAGCCGAATCGATACTGGAAACAACAAAAGCGAATGTTATTGTTGCGGCCAATGAACGGGTGGAAGCAGAACTGGAAGTGCAAGGCCAGTTATTTCCGGTGGTGATACAAAAAAATGACGAACGGAATTTTGATACTTCCTGCAAATGTGATCAGGTGATATATCCCTTATGTGTACATAAAATTACTTTATTCCTCCAGTTGTTCAGGCAATACGGCCCTTATTATTTTGATACCATTCGTAACTGGG
>JBDTVX010000361.1:0-5843 GCA_040007015.1 Ferruginibacter sp.
TGGGCCTGGGCTATGTTCGATTGGGCCAATCAATCTTATAATATGGTAATTACTTCTACCATATTTCCGGCTTATTATGTTGCCATTACCGCGAATAAGCAAAATGGAGATACCGTTACTTTTTTTGGCCACCAGTATGTAAATACAGTGCTCTCTAATTATATATTGGGACTTTCGTATCTCATCATTGTAGTTATGCTGCCCATATTAACTTCTATCGCAGACTACCGGGGCCATAAAAAATTATATATGCAGGTATTCACCTGGATGGGCAGCCTGGCCTGTGCAGGGCTATTCTTTTTCACAATGAATACTTTTGAATTCAGTATGATCTGCTTTGGACTGGCATCTATTGGCTATTGCGGCGGGTTTGTATTTTATAATTCCTACCTGCCGCAAATTGCAACTATTGAGCGGCAGGACGCTGTAAGCGCCAAAGGATTTATTTACGGTTTTGCAGGCAGTATTGTGGTACAGGTGATCTGTTTCATTTTTGTATTATCGCCCAAAACATTTGGCATTACTGATGATGCCTTGCCGGCCCGCATATCATTTTTGGTAGTGGGCATCTGGTGGATCGGCTTCTCACTCATACCGTTTTACCTGTTGCCCAAAGGAGTGCCCAATGCAGGCTCGCACCAGTACAATGTTATCACCGGCGGATTTAAAGAACTGGCCAAAGTATGGCGAAGCGTTAAGGGATTACCTTTACTAAAACGTTTTCTGCCGGCATTTTTTTTCTATTCTGTAGGGGTGCAAACAATTATGCTGGTAGCTGCCAACTTTGGAGCCAAAGAGTTACACATGCCGGAAGAAAGCCTGATCAGTATTATCCTGATTATACAACTGGTTGCAATTGTAGGAGCTTCGCTAACTGCAAAACTTTCTTCCAGGTACGGGAATGTAAAAGTGCTGGCCACAATAGTTGGCATTTGGTCATTGATATGCGCAGGTGTTTATTTTATTACGAATGCGCAGCAATTTTATGTTGCTGCCGTACTGGTTGGTATCGTTATGGGCGGCGTTCAATCTTTATCCCGTTCTACCTATTCAAAATATATCCCTCAAAATATTCCGGACACCGCATCCTACTTTAGTTTTTACGATGTTACCGAAAAATTGTCGATTGTAGTAGGCTTATTCACTTTTGGCTTTGTAGAGGCATTAACCCACGAGATGCGCAATTCGGCGCTTGTATTGGATGGATTCTTTATTATCGGTTTAGTATTGTTGTTATCACTTGCGGTTGCGGAAGGGAAAGTTCAATCAGCAAAAACCGTAATAGCCTGACTGATCTTTCACTGATATCTCCAATAGCCATTAGGCCCGGCTCATAAAAAAGTGATTGATACAAATAGGAATACCCCGGCATATATAATTGACACAAATTTATGCTCCTCATTAAAAAAACTTTAATGAACTTTGAAGCATGAAGTATATATTTTTTTTACCTGTACTGCTGTTGCTTATCAATTGCAGTGTATTTTCCCAATTAAATAAAAACCCTGCAAAGGCAGCCGGGATAGAACAAGCCGGGAAAGAACTGCCGGTCATCACCGGGGCCGAAAGAATGGAAACCTACCTTCCGTTGCTGAAAGGCAAGTCGGTGGCGGTGTTTGCTAACCAAACCAGTATGGTCAAAAGCAGCCACCTGGTAGATACGCTGGTAAAATGCGGCATTAAAATAGTAAAGATCTTTGGACCGGAACATGGTTTTCGCGGTGTTGCGGATGCGGGCGAAGCGGTAGGAGATGCAAAAGATAAAAAGACCGGAATCCCTGTTATCAGCATATATGGCAACCATAGAAAACCAACCGCTGAAGACCTGGAAGGAGTAGATGTACTGGTGTTTGATATCCAGGATGTGGGCGTGCGTTTTTATACCTATATCTCTTCATTGGAATATTATCTTGAAGCGGCATTGGAAAATCATAAACCCTTACTGATCCTCGACCGCCCAAATCCCAATGGTTTTTATGTGGATGGCCCGGTGCTGGATAAGAAGTTCAAAAGCTTTGTAGGCATGCAACCCATACCCATCGTGTATGGTATGACGATAGGTGAATACGCGTTGATGCTGTCAGGTGAAAAATGGCTATCCCCCGGGGCCAATGCCATCAATACTTACAATGTATCTACAGCGCCAACGGCAGATACTCCCTTTCATGTGACGGTGATCAAATGCAAAAATTATGATCATAATACCAAATATATTTTACCCGTTATGCCTTCGCCAAATTTAAAAGCAATGCAGGCTATCTACCTGTACCCCTCCACCTGTTTTTTTGAAGGCACTGTGTTAAGTGAAGGAAGGGGCACCGAGGCGCCTTTTCAAATTTTTGGCCATCCGGCATTGCCGGCGAATTTATATGCATTTACGCCAAAGCCAAATGCGGGCGCCAAAAGCAGTAAATGCTTTTATCAAAAATGTTATGGCTGGTACATTTCAGGAAGCAATGATGCAATATTAAAAAAACTGGATAATTCCATTCAACTGAAGTATTTGCTGGATGCTTACAAATTATTTCCGGGCAAGGATAGTTTCTTTCTGAAAACAAATTATATCAATCATTTAGCCGGCAATGATTTACTGATGCAACAGGTAAAAGAAGGAAAGACGGAAGTTGAAATAAGAAAGAGCTGGGAGCCCGCATTAAACAATTTTAAATCGATCAGGAAGAAATATTTGCTGTACAAAGATTTTGATTCTTCGGCCCCGTAATACTGTTTCCTATTTTTTTTTGCCACGAATTTACACGAATTTTTTTTGAAAAAAAATTATCTTTATTGGTGAAAATTCGCGCATTCGTGGCAACTAAAAAATCAATCTGGTAAGTGCTTGTTGAAAATGATTTATTTGTGAACCAGCTTTTGTACTGACAGTAGCCGAAGTTTTTATGGCATCGATTGACATTACAAAAAGCTTTTCAAACTATATTTTAACTACTTCCAGGAAGTAGTTAAAATATGAAATCTTAATTCCCCCTGGAAGTTTAAGCGTTGCAACTGCCGGGAGTACCAAAAAAAAATTATAACCCAGGTTTTATTCGTGCTAATTTGTGCGTTCGTAGCTACCAGGACGTGGCAAAAAAAATGCAGATGAATATTGAAAAAATAAGACAGGCTTTACAACGATAACCAGGATGATTGAACAGAAAATAAAAACATCGAACTTAAATACTACCGCGAATTTCCCCCTGAAAGTGCCGGTGGGGCCCCGGATCGTTTTTATGGGAACCCCCGAATTTGCTGTTGCCTCCCTGGATAAACTGGTCCGGGCCGGTTGCAACATTGCTGGTGTTATCACAGCGCCGGATAAGGCCGCCGGTCGTGGTATGCAATTACAGCAAAGCGCCATAAAGAAATATGCGGTAGAACACGGGCTGTATATTTTACAACCGGACAAATTAAAAAACCCGGAGTTTATAGAACAACTGAAAAGCCTCCGCGCCGATCTTCAAATTGTGGTGGCTTTCAGGATGCTACCGGAAATAGTATGGAACATGCCACCAATGGGTACCATTAATTTACATGGCTCTTTATTACCCCAATACCGGGGCGCTGCTCCCATTAACTGGGCCATTATTAACGGAGAAAAAGAAACCGGCGTAACTACTTTTAAGCTACAACAGGAAATTGATACGGGCAACATTTTACTAACTGCCGTTATTCCAATTGGTGAGGATGAAACTGCCGGCGAGTTGCACGACAAAATGAAAGAAATCGGGGCCACCGTTTTATTAGAGACCATTCAAAGATTATCCGATGGGGATTTGATTGAAAAAACCCAGTCCAGGTTAGATGAAGATCATGTTTTAACCCCGTCCGACGGAGGCCGTCTGACCGGGTTAAAACATGCACCCAAAATATTTACAGAAACCTGCCTGATCGACTGGAACAAACCGGTAGATGAGGTGTACAACCTGGTAAGGGGGCTATCTCCTTACCCTGTTGCTTTTACTTTTTTAGAAGGAAAGAAAATGAAAGTATTTAAAGTAAATAAAGTATATGAAGGCGACGAAGTGTATAAACTACCTGCTATTGCTCCTGGCGAATTTAAAACGGATAAAAAAACATTTTTACAATTCGCCAGTACCGATGGCTATATCTCTATAAAAGAATTACAACCGGAAGGTAAAAAAAGGATGATGATCGAAGATTTTTTGAGAGGCTATAGATGGGTGTAGAAGGTGAAGGCAGATGGTGATGGGTTGAAGGTTGAAGGTTAGACAACCGGCTGTCGGAAATGCTAACATGGAATTTGTATATCAATTTGTTTTCTTAAACTCTAAATATCCTTATCAATTCACCAAAAAATCATAAACAACGTAAACCTTAGGCCTTTTACCTTTTACATTTTACAATTGCCTTTGCCTTTCACCATTATCTTTGTGCCATGTTAACAATTAGCCAGCGTGGACAGCAAATGCCACCTTCTCCCATACGTAAATTAGTGCCCTACGCAGAAGCTGCCAAGAAAAGAGGCATCCAGGTATTTCACCTCAATATTGGCCAGCCCGATATTGCCACCCCGGAACAAATTCTTTACGCGGTGCGCAACAGTGATTTTAAGGTGCTGGAATACAGTCATAGCGCAGGTAATGAAAGCTACCGGAAGAAGCTGGTGGGTTATTATGCCAACTGTGGTATCGATGTAACATCCCATCAAATTATTGTAACAACCGGTGGCAGTGAAGCAATTTTATTTGGCTTTATGGCTTGCACGGATGCCGGTGACGAAGTAATAATACCCGAACCTTTTTATGCCAATTACAACGGTTTTGCCGTAGAAGCAGGAGTGATCGTGAAACCAATTACGTCTTCTATCGAAACGGGTTTTGCCCTTCCTCCCATGGAGGATTTTGAAAAAGTGATCACTCCCAAAACAAAGGCTATTGTCATCTGCAATCCTAATAATCCCACCGGGTATTTGTATAGCAGGGAAGAGATGGAAATATTAAAGCAGGTCATTTTAAAACACGACCTGTATTTATTTGCGGATGAAGCTTACCGCGAGTTTTGTTATGAGGGCACCCACACCAGCTTTATGCAACTGGAAGGCGTAGATGACCATATCGTATTGATGGATACCATCAGTAAAAGATACAGCGCCTGCGGGGGACGAATTGGTGCATTGGTTACAAAAAATAAGGCCCTCCTGAGTTCGGTAATGAAATTTGCGCAGGCCCGGCTAAGCCCCCCCGGCTTTGCACAAATTTTAGGTGAAGCCGCAGTTGATTTGCCGGCCAATTATTTTGATACCACCAAGGCGGAATATAAAAAAAGAAGGGATACTATTGTAAAAAGACTCAATGCCATACCCGGTGTATTTTGCCCCAACCCGGGCGGAGCCTTTTATGCTATGGCCAAATTACCAATTGATGATGCGGATATCTTTTGCCAATGGCTGTTAGAATCATTTTCCTACAAAGGGCAAACCGTTATGCTTGCACCGGCTACCGGTTTTTATGGAACCCCTGGTCTTGGTAAGCAGGAAGTACGACTGGCATATGTTTTAAATAGTGCTGCTATCAATGCTGCAATGGATTGCCTGGAAAAGGCGCTGGAGCAATACCCGGGAAAGATTTTGAATTAAGTGTAAAAGTTGTTTTGCCGGTAATTATTATGCGCGGTGTAAAATTATTATCCTCCATTTTTTAAATCCGGTTTAAATGAATCCGGTTTTACATCTTCTTTGTGTGGCACAACCACATTGGCCGGCACACCTAAGGCAAATTTCCAAGCCTACATAGTGTCTGCAAGAAAACTCTATAATTGAGAAATGATAAAGGATTCTGAAAGATTTTCGTTTCGAATCTTTATTCATTTGGATTGAATGCTAA
>JBDTVX010000362.1:0-5807 GCA_040007015.1 Ferruginibacter sp.
AGCAACATTTAAAAAATGGGCCAGGGACGTATTTGCCAAAACGATTATCCTGGACAGTGTAAAATGGGCGGCGTTCATGGCTAACCCCGACGCCGCTGTATTACAGGCTGATCCGGCATTTGCCTATACTTCGGCATTTGTAAAGAATTATAATAACAGGTATGCACCTTTATATACTGCATTTACCAATAAGAACGCGGAATTGGGCAGAAGCTACATGAAGGGAATTATGGAAATGAACCCGGTTGCGGCAAAGAAAATGTACCCGGATGCTAATTTTAGCATGCGGGTGTCTTATGGTAATGTAAAAGGTTATAGCCCGCACGACGCGGTGCAATACGATTATGAAACGACAGGGAAAGGCATTCTTGAAAAATATATAGCAGGTGATTATGAATTTGATCTTCCCGCAAAGCAAATAGAATTAATGAAGAAGAAGGATTTCGGACAATATATTGATAAAAGCAGGAATGACCTGGTAGTAGATTTTATTACTACCAATGATATTACCGGCGGCAACAGTGGGAGCCCGGTGATAGATGCCAATGGTAATTTAATCGGCCTTGCTTTTGATGGCAATTATGAAGCCTTAAGTCATAAAATTGCATTTGACAAGGATCTGAACAGAACCATTTGTGTAGATGTACGCTACGTATTGTGGTGCATCGATAAACTGGGTGGCGCAACGAATATCATTAATGAATTGAAGCTGGTAAAAAATTAATTGGAAAATGTGAAAATTGGAAAATGTGGAAATTCGTCGCCCCAATATAGATTTGTCAAAACCATGACCTTAAGCCATGATCTTTTATAACTCCATATAATGGGAATATTAAATATCGAATTTAAAGCGGCTACGGATCAGCTTGCCGAACTGGAAGTCCTGTTACAGCAATATGATCCATTATTTATCGGCGAGGATCACCAGGTGGATACCTATTTTAATGTGGCTTCAGGGAGATTAAAACTAAGGGAAGGCAATATTGAAAATGCATTGATACAATACGAAAGGGTGAATTCCGCCGGTAGTAAATCTTCGCATGTATTATTATACCAGCACCAGCCTGGCAGTGCATTAAAAGAAATGCTGGTGAATTCTTTGGGAATAAAGGCAGTGGTAGATAAAAAAAGGCGGATCTATTTTATTGGTAACGTAAAATTTCACTTTGATATCGTAAAGGACATCGGGACTTTTGTAGAAGTGGAAGCCATTGATAAGGATGGAACCATTGGGAAAGAAATGCTACAGGAGCAATGTAATAAGTATGCCGTATTGTTTAACATTGAAGCAACCGATTATATTGCGGTGTCGTATAGTGATTTGGTAATGGAGAAATTACCAGGCTGACAACGGAAATAAATTATAATGCATCCAAACAAAAAGTCACTCAAAACGTTTATACATTCATCGTAAAAAGCAACGCAATGAAAAGTCATTTCAAATCACTTCTAACACTTTTATTTATGGCTTCTGTTTTATCACTTGATGCGCAAAATGCTGCATCATCTATTAAAGGAGAGGAAGTTTCCTACACTGACGGGACCACTACTTTAAAGGGATATGTGGCTTATAACGAAAAACAGCAAGGTAAAAGACCGGCAATTATTGTGGTGCCCGAATGGTGGGGAAACAATGACTACACCCGTATGAGGGCCCGGATGCTGGCTGAATCGGGATATATTGCTATCGCGGCAGACATGTATGGTGATGGAAAGATAGCCGGCAATCCTGCAGATGCCCAGGCTTATGCCACACCTTTTTATAAAGATCCGCAACTGGGAAAATCAAGGCTTGAGGCAGCGGTAAAAAAGATAAAAGAATACCCCCAGGCAGATGCAAATAAAATGGCAGCGATCGGCTATTGTTTCGGAGGATCAATGGTATTGAATGGCGCTAAACTGGGTATGGGTCTTAAAGGAGTAGTAAGTTTTCATGGAGGCCTTGCCACAGTACCAGCCAAAGCCGGAATTACCAAAGCAAAAATTTTAGTATGCCACGGGGGTGCAGATAAGTTTATAAGCGAAGCAGACATAAAGAGTTTCAGAAATAACCTGGACTCTGTAAAAGCGCCTTATATTTTTAAAGTGTATGGAGGGGCTACCCATGCCTTTACCAACCCAGATGCAACCGCAAACGGCAAAAAATTTAATATGCCGATCGAATACAATGAGGCTGCGGATAAGCAGTCCTGGACGGATATGAAAGAATTTTTTAAGACGATTTTTTAACTCATGGTCAATCATCTATCGTCTATGGCGAATATTTCACCATTCACAAATTAATCCACTTATTTTTCAAATGCCCCGGTATGGCCGAAGACTTAATAATTATAGAAGGTAATAAAGCCGAAATATACCAATCACTTTTTCCGCAAATTGCAGCATTAATTGATGGTGAACCAGACCTGGTTGCAAACCTGGCCAATATTTCCGCCGCATTAAAAGAGCAGTTCGGCTGGCTATGGGTTGGCTTTTACCTGGTGAAAAAGGATGAATTGGTGCTGGGGCCTTTCCAGGGGCCGGTAGCGTGTACCCGTATCCGTAAGGGAAGGGGCGTTTGCGGATCAGCCTGGCAACAGGCTCAAACTTTAATTGTACCGGATGTAGAAAAATTTCCGGGGCATATTGCGTGCAGCAGTTTATCGAGGTCAGAGATTGTAGTTCCCATTATCCATGATAATGAAGTAGTGGGTGTATTGGATGTGGACAGTGAATTGCCGGACTTCTTTGATGAAACGGATCAGAAATATTTGGAAGAGATTGTGAGCCATTTAAAGGTTACACCTTTTTAAAAAGGTGTAACTTTTAAATGGTCTTCTATATCCTTGGTGTATCATCTTTCCAGCCCCAAAGATACCGGCAGGCATAGGTGCGGTAAGGGCTCCAGTTTTGTGATATCTCCAGCATTTTTTCTTTCAATGCTTTTTTATCCAGTCCTTCCAGTTTATACAATTTCTTAATACTATTTTGTATACCCAGGTCATCCAGTGCAAACACATCTTCCCTGCCAAGTGTAAACATGAGGATCATTTCCACAGTCCACTGCCCAACCCCTTTTATTTGAGACAAATATTTGATCACTTCTTCATTGCCCATTTTGTCTAGCCTGGCATCGGTGATCTTCTCTTCAATAAAAAACCTGCAAACATTCTGTACATAATTTGCCTTGGCATAGCTAAGGCCGATGCTTCGCAGGGTTTCTACAGGGGTATCCACAATTTGCTGCGGTGCAGGCTTTTTATTTTTATAAAGATTTAAAAAACGATTAAAAATAACCGCGGCCACCTTCGTATTTAATTGCTGGCTCATAATAGAGCCGCACAAATGCAGGTAAACCCCTTTCTTTTTTACCAATTCATACGGCTGCTGATTTGCTATTATTTTTTTTAGCAGTTTATCTTTATTGAGATGTATAAGATGTTCCATAGCGTACGAATATCTAAAAATTATCTGGAAACGGGGGACTTAATTTGAAATAATTGATATCCGGGTCTGAGTTATGGAGAAAACTTTATTCCCTTTTATTGGCATACACAAATACATCTACCAGGTCTTCTTCCTTATGTAAACTGAGCTTGTTCTGATCTATGTATGAATCAATATTTTTACCCGGAAAAAGTTTGCTGATATTCTTCTTATTGGCTTCAGTAAAATGCCCGTTTATAGAACTTATATAGTAAGTGGTTTGTTTTGAAAATACCAGCACTTCGTTAATATCAAGCTGGTGATGTGAAATGTCTAAAATCGCATCCCGGCTTTCTACATTTGTATTGGGGGAACTGATGCCAAAAGCGCCGGTCTTCTCTGTATGGGTAAGTTTTAAAGTGTGTCTTACAACAAGTCTTGCAGTGGCCGAACTTGCAACCCATTCATAATATTTGTTATCATAAAAAAAAGTATCCGGCCCGGTGCTTATATAATTAATATTTTTTTCATCGGCTATGGCAAGTGTATCTCCTTTTTCATTAATAAATTTCATCAACTCATTAAAATAATCATAGTTAAATCTTCCCCCTGCCACCTCCCCGTTTCTGAGGTACACTTTAGAGCTGGTGAAGGCAGGGAATTTATATTCCGCTTTTGCAATAAAGTCAGCAGCTTCTTTTCCGGTAACTTTTATGGTCTCCTCTTTTTGCGCAAACAAGTATGAAACGCAAAGGAAAAATATGCTGGCAAAGGCTATAGTTTTTTTCATAATTATAGATTCTTGCGTGTTACTAAATATACAGACAGTGTTCAAATGAAGGTTCTTTTTTTGGCCGAATTATTCACCAGGCGACTGGTTATATTATAAAAGTGACGTCAATCATAGCATTCCTTTTATTATCACGTTAAATAATGCTGCCGGCCTTGTGGTTGACCATTGATCCGAAAGGATTTTCTATAGAGTCGTGGCGCGGAATGGATCCTGGCGCCTTCAATCGATGTATAATGTTTACGCTTCCGGAGTTCGGATAATTAAGATAACTAACTTTACAAACAACAATCATTTGAATGAGATGGACAACCAAACTACTTTACAAAAGATAATGCATTTCTTTTTAACGCGGATCATCCTCGGTATTTTAGTTGTGGGAGGATCCGTTGCTTTGGTAGAAAATGCCGGCAGGTATTTTGTTGACAAAACATTGTTTCCCGCTGAATTAAAAGACGCCATTATTGGAATTGCAGATGTAGCCATCGCTTTAATAAGTTATATTTTGCTTTTTAGATTTTATGAAAAAAGGCAAATCAAAGAATTGAGTTTAGCGACATTTTGGAAAAATGCCATTTTTAGTTTTTTGGCAGGACTGATTTTACAATCGCTGATGATTTTAGTTATTTACCTGGCCGGGGGGTATCTCATACTACATGTTAATCCTGTTTCATTCCTGGTTCCCGGATTAATATTTTCGCTCATTGCGGGATTTGTTGCAGAAATAATAATAGTCGGAATAATATTCCGGTTGACAGAAGAAAAATTAGGGACTGTCATTGCCTTAATTATTTGTTGCTTGCTTTTTGCAATTTCGCATTCCGGCAATAAAGAAGCCACACTTCTTTCAGTACTTTCAACAACTATCCAGGCGGGCATCCTGCTTTCCGCGGTATATGTATTTACCAGAAGCCTGTGGCCCTCCATATTTTTACATTTTGCCTGGGACTTTGCCGAGCCTGGAATTTATGGCGGGATCAACCCGGGAATATCCATTGAAAAAAGTTTATTCACCAGTAGGATCACTGGTTCTGAATTAATAACAGGAGGACAGTTTGGGCCGGGAAATTCCATACAGGCATTAATATTTTGCCTGGTAGCAGGAGTATTAATTTTATGGCTGGCAAAGCGAAAAAACAATTTTATAAAACCTTATTGGAAGAGGTAAACCGGTGTAAATATTTACTTAATCCCGGTTCAAAAAAACCCCCCGTTTTTTAACGGGGGATTCCATTATTAGGCCTATTATTTTATGCTTCCTGTCCCATTGACTTGGAAACTCTCTTGCGCTCATCTTCATTTAGAATAACTTTACGCATACGTATAGACTTTGGCGTTACCTCGATACACTCATCCTGCTGAATGTATTCCATGCATTCTTCCAGTGTCATTAAAATCTTAGGCGCTGCCCGGCTTGCGTCATCACTACCGCTGGCCCGGTGATTGGTTAATTTTTTAGGTTCCGTGGCATTTACATTCAGATCACCGGGTTTAATATGCTCCGCAATAATCTGTCCTGTATAAACTTCTTCACCCGGATCAACAAAGAACCTTCCCCTGTCCTGTAATTTATCAATTGAATAACCAGTTGTTTTTTCCTGGTTTTTAGATA
>JBDTVX010000363.1:0-5734 GCA_040007015.1 Ferruginibacter sp.
CATGCCAAAAAGAAAAAAAAGAATTGTAATAAAAGTTGGATCGAATGTATTAGCCCAAAATAATGACGGTCTCGACTTAAAAAATATTGAGCAGCTTACGCGCCAGATCGCCGTCTTAAACAAGCAGGGCATTGAAATAATATTAATTTCATCAGGAGCTGTAGCTGCGGGCAGAACTTTAATTGCGCCACCTAAAAAAACTGATGAGATCAGTAAAAGGCAATTATTTGCAGCCCTGGGGCAAATAAAACTGATCAATATTTATGCGGAACAGTTTTCAAAGCAAGGTTGTTTATGTGCCCAGGTACTGGTAACTAAAGACGATTTTAGAGACAGGGAACATTATATTAACATGAAGAATTGCATTTCGGTTTTACTGCAAAATAATGTAATCCCCATTTTAAATGAAAACGATGTGATATCGGTAACCGAATTAATGTTTACCGATAACGATGAATTGGCAGGACTGGTTTCCGGTATGGTTGACGCAGATAAATTGATTATGCTTTCGAATGTAAAAGGAATTTATAATGGTTCTCCGGGAAAGGCATCGTCGCAGGTGATACCCATCATAGAATATGGCAATACTGACTTTGAAAATTTTATCAGTTCCGAAAAGTCTAATTTCGGGCGCGGTGGCATGTTAACAAAATGCAGTATTGCAGGTAAAGTGGCAAGCCTGGGCATCCCCGTACAAATAGCAAATGGTAAGGAGGAAAATATTTTGATTGACATTGCAGCAGATAAACCAACAGGTACTTTATTTAAGCCAAAGAAAAATATTTCCAGCATAAAAAAATGGGTGGCCCATTCCGAAGGATTTGTAAAAGGCATTGTTTATATTGATGAAGGCGCCGAAAAAGCATTACAGTCAAATAAGCCGACCAGCTTATTACCCGTAGGTATTACAAAAATTGAGGGGAGTTTTAAAAAAGGAGATATTGTTAAGATCACCGGCAATTCAGGCAAACAATTAGGGGTAGGCAGGGCGCAATATAATTCAGAGAAGGCAACAGAGCTGATGCAAAGGAAGAATGAGAAAGCGCTGGTGCATTATGATTATTTATTTTTAAATGACGATCAAATAAAATGATAACGACCGAATATACACTTACAGAAAATTTTAAGGCTGCTCAAAAAGCAGGTAAAACACTTTCACAATTGAGTCCCGGGCAGGTAAATGAGGTCTTAATAAAACTGGCAGAAGCGGCTATGGCTAACAGTGAGGAGATTCTAAAAGAAAATAAAAAAGACCTTGACAGGATGCCGGCCAATGACCCAAAATATGACCGGCTGAAACTTACCTTACAACGCATCCAGGGCATTGCCGGTGAAATAATAAATATAGCTGCATTACCAACACCATTGGGGAAAGTATTGGAAGAACGCACCATGGATAATGGCATGCACATTAGTAAAATAACGGTGCCATTGGGAGTTATCGGAATTATTTATGAGGCCAGGCCCAATGTTACTTTTGATGTATTTTCCCTTTGCCTAAAATCGGGGAATGCCTGCATTTTAAAAGGGGGCAGTGATGCTGAGTTTTCAAACAAAGCCATTGTAAAAATAATACGGTCGGTTTTAAAGCAGCAGGATCTGCCCGAAAACTGTATCGAACTTTTGCCTGCCACCCGTGAAGCTACTACGGAATTATTAAATGCGGTAGGTTATGTGGATGTGATCATTCCCAGGGGAAGCCAGCAGCTGATCGATTATGTACGCGAGGAATCAAGGGTGCCTGTAATTGAAACGGGTGCGGGTATTGTGCACGCCTATTTTGATGAAAGCGGAGATGTTGAAAAAGGCAAATCCATTATTTTCAATTCAAAAACACGAAGGGTAAGTGTTTGCAATGCATTGGATTGTTTGATCATTCATACAGGCCGTTTGCAAAATTTGCCGGAGCTTGTAATAGATATGGCGAAGGAAAATGTATTGATCTACGCAGATGAGGCTGCATATAAATCATTGGAAAATGAATATCCGGAACAATTATTATTAAGGGCAGACCTGGAACATTACGGCATTGAATTCCTGGATTACAAAATAGCTATCAAAACAGTAAAAAATATTGAAGAAGCGATCGGCCATATTTCCGAACACGGCAGCAAACACAGTGAAACCATTATATCTGAAAATAAATTACACATGGAGCAATTTATCAAACAGGTAGACGCAGCCGTAGTTTACGCGAATGTTTCAACGGCATTCACCGATGGCGCACAATTTGGGCTTGGAGCCGAAATAGGGATCAGCACTCAAAAGCTACACGCGAGGGGGCCAATGGGGCTGAACGAAATATGCAGTTATAAATGGGTTGTCAGAGGGGATGGGCAGGTTAGGGGGTAGAGAAGTATGTAAAGTAAATAACGAATATAAAGTATGTACAGTTAATAAAGTTTCTTTAGAATCGCAGTTTATTATTTTTGGTATTTTAATGTGAGATAATTAGGATTTAATATTACACTTGTGTAAGTTCTGGTTTTAACCCATCTGACACCTTCTATTTTAATCAGAAGTAAATGCTTTCACAACAAATTAATTATTAGGCGACTACCTACTACTAACGATTATTATTTTTTGAGCAATGGCTAAGAAAACCGAATCGCATTTTGAATTTGTTAGATCGAGTAGCGGCTATTACATTTAATATTCTACTAAAATGCTTTAGGTACTCTATATACTTTATTTGCTCTACGTCCCTTCAATCTCTATAAACACTCACAAAGCTAATCCCATCGCTACTTTTAGCTCCCCGGTACATTCCCGCACTATTAAAAAGCAACGCCATATTACCACTCGCATCCACACCGATCATCCCACCTTCGCCTTCCAGTTTTGGAAGCTTATTATTTACCACTTCGTTCATAGCTTCGGTTAGGCTCATTCCCTTGTATTCCACCAGGCAACTTACATCGTAAGCAGCAACTGCCTTTATAAATGGTTCGCCATGCCCTGTACAGCTGATGGCGCAGGTTTTATTATTGGCAAAAGTGCCGATGCCTATTAAAGGTGTATCGCCGATACGGCCATATTTTTTGTTGGTCATTCCACCCGTACTGGTAGCTGCTGCGATATTTCCACTCGTATCACAGGCAACCGCCCCTACGGTTCCAAACTTTTTATCTTTGATCAATTCTTCTAATTGCTGGTTTGAGTGATCTAAGGAATAGAGATCACTATCCCTCATCTGTTTCCATTGATCGTAACGGAACTGGGAGAAGAAATATTCATCCCGCTCCGGTTGAATGCCTTGTTTAAGGGCAAATTCATTTGCGCCTTCCCCACTTAAAAGAACATGGTCACTGTTACGCATAACCGCTAAAGCAAGTTCAACAGGGTTACGTATATTTCGAACGCCGGCTACTGCCCCCGCCGCAAGGTCCCTGCCATCCATGATCGCGGCATCCATTTCCTGCACCCCTTTTTTTGTAAATACCGAACCTCGGCCCGCATTGAACAACAAATTATCCTCTAAAATAACAACCGCCGCTTTAACAGCATCGACAGATGATCCTCCGCGTTCCAAAATTACATAGCCTCCTGCAAGTGCATCTTCCAATCCCTGCAGGTAGGCTTTTTCCAGAACGGGTGTCATATCCTCTTTTAAAATAGTGCCCGCGCCGCCATGGATCGCCAAAGAAATTTTTTGCATTTTGCTGTTTATTTAATCACCGAAATTAACCTATTATGAAGACAATGGTTTTCGCATTTTGACAGACATGAATAATTGAATAATACATTTCCTTTTTCAATTTTTTGCTCAGGAGACTTTTAATTTCCATCCGCTAAAAGGCTTTACTGTTCCGCAATTGGGCCCACCATCTTTTCCTGTACCCGAAACGGATGTTTCAATTACCAGGTTCGGATTGGAAAACGATTGCTGTATCATATCCGGTGTAATACCACTCAGAGGAATTTTCAACCGACGTCCCCATTTAGAATATTTTTGCCCTGCATATGTTCCTATGTCAATATAGACAAAGCGGTCGATGGGGGTACCTTGTACGAATGACCCAAGAAAAACAGGTGATTTATTGTCAGCAAGTTTTACCCTGGCATTAAATTCAAAAAACAAATTTTTACCTATGGACAGTTGTTTTTGAACCGTTTCATACTTATTCCCGCTTCCCTTTTGTAGGCCAAAATCAACGCCAACAGTTGGATTTTCTAAAATGATCCGAAGTCTTAATTCATTTTCCATAATTATATGAATTTTTTTTTTTTCGAAGCACCCGATCTAACGTGATGCTCATTTTGTTAAGTATTACCATCCCGCCTGAACATTAATTATTGAATATTGAAGGCTGAATATTTAACCCGGAAAATACCAATAACCAATGCTCAATGTTTAATTTTCATGTGTAAAATCATCCCCAATCAGCTTTGCCGTTTAGTCTTCGGGCTGGTGGGTAATTTTATTAACGATCACTTCCTCCTCAATCCAATTCATACAGGCATGATCACCTCTGTAACATGGCTTATTTCCAAATACAGAGCATGGCCTGCAATAGAGGCCGAGCTGAACGATGTTCTTTTCATCCTGTGCCCATCCATAAAAGCCGGCAAAAGGATGCGTAGCGCCCCAGACACTCACCACCGGTACTTTAAATAAAGAAGCCAGGTGCATATTAGCAGAGTCCATGCTGACCATGCAATCAATATTACTGATAATGGCAAGCTCATCTTCAAAGGAATACCTTCCTGCAATATTAAACACCGAAAAAATATCCTGTTCCCACTGTTGCAAAACTGCAGATTCCTGCCGCCCCCCGCCAAAAAGCAGGATGTTATTATTTGCCGCGGCTAATTGTTCTACCACCACTTTCATCTTCCCGATCGGGTACATCTTTTCCGGGTACTGAGCAAAAGGCGCCACACCGATTATTTTCTTTCCGGAAGAAAATAGAGATAATAATGCCGGTGGTATCCGCTTCCTTTGATAAACGGCTTCACTATCATTCAATAGAACGGAAATACCAATTTTTCTAAAAACGATTGCATAGCGTTCATGCGTGGGCGTAAGTTGGTTAAAGACTTTATGCACTTTGCGGGTAAGCGCTTTTTTTTCCTTCCTGCCTTTATCAATAGCTGCAGTTTTAAAGCCTTTTAATTTGAATAATGCTGTAAGTAAATTTGATCGCAAAACACTATGCAGATCTACGATGGCATCAAAGGCCGCAAGCCGGTTCAATTCTTTGAACAAGCGGAATATCCCTGTTACCCCCGCATGGTGCTCCTTTAAAAAAGCAGGATAAAAATGACACCTTTCTAAACCTGCAAACAACGGTTGCAAAAAAGCATTCGAAACAACAGTGATTTGCAGTCCGGGATTTTGCTGAAGTACATTCTTCATTACAGGTACCGTCATGGCAACATCGCCCATGGAGGAAAAACGTATTACCAATATGTGTTTTGGAATTTGCAAAATTAGATTACTATTTCTGATGCCCGCCCGGATGATCGCGTCGGACATGCCTGATTTTTTGCACTGATTTCTTTAAACTCGTTAGACTCCGCTACTTACCGCTTGAAAAATGTATTTAAAAAACAGGTATGCGGTACTCACCAACACGATTATAAGAAATGATACCCAAGGTAACGAAATCATACATCACCAGATCAGACCCGTCCGGCCCGATCATCCGGGCGGGCATCAGAAATTTTTGCCTGTTGATATAAAACTGGATTGAGCCCCGGATCATTGTACATCTTCATCTGTTTGTACACT
>JBDTVX010000364.1:0-5722 GCA_040007015.1 Ferruginibacter sp.
AAGGCAATTACAAAATTTATGAAGTAGCTGATATGACGGGGTATGGATCTCAAACAAATTTCGGAAGAAACTTTTTAAAACAATTTGGGATGACGCCGACTGATTATTTGGCAATGAAGAGGTGATGCCTGGATCTACCCCCGTCCCCTAAAGGGGAGTTCTTCGAATAGTATTCCATTTTGCCAGATTTTAAGCGCGGGAGAGTAGAACTCCCTTTTAGAGGGCGGGGGTAAACATCAGACTATTTGAAGTATTCCCCTTTAAGGGGACGGGGGGCAGGGGCTCTATTTCCACCCATTCTGCGCCGGTACCAAATTTAAAAATGAATTGAAGGATGCGCTGTATTTTTTATTATCCACTTTATAATAGAAGGCGCCTTTTTTTGAGCTCCCTTTATCCTTGTCTTTTAATTTCATCAATAATTTAGTGGATAATAATTTACGGTTGAAATTGCCCTTATCAAATTCTGTATTGTATACGCACTGGTATAAATTTTGCAATTGCGGCATGGTAAATTTTGCAGGCAGCAATTCAAAAAGTAAAGGATGCAGTGCTGCCTTGTACCGCAATTTTTCTTTAGCAAGCTCCACTATTTTTGTATGATCAAATATCAGGTCGGGCAATTCATTAATTGAAAGCCATGCCGGGTGATAATGCTCAATGATCTGTTTTTTATATTTTTGAATGTCGATCAACGCGAAGTATGCAATAGAAACAGTGCGCTCTACTGTGTCGCGGTCAATAGCCGAAAATGCACGCAACTGCTCCATATACAATCCGTCCAGCCCGGTAAGTTCTTTTAGAACCCTTGCGGCCGCATCTTCCGCGCTTTCTTTTTCACCCACAAACCCTCCCACCAGGCTCCATTCCCCTTTAAAAGGGCTAAAGCCCCTTTGAATTACCATCAGCTTTAATTCCAACCCGTCAAAACCAAAAATGATACAATCTACTGCGAATAAAAACCTTTTTTGCTGTGAATAACGTCTCATAGTTTAGGAATGTAAATGGGTAAATTCACTTTTTTATTATTAGGAATTTATATCAGCTTCTTCAGAGAGGTGGTATCTTTTAAAAAGATACCACCTCCTTAAGAATAAAACAGCCTGGTGTTTTTACCAGAACTTAACATACAAGGCGGCTATTATTAATAAGGTAATCACAATCAATACTGTTGTCTGTGGCCTTAATTTAAACATTGTCTTGTCAAGCATAAATGCCTTGGGATTTACTTTTGGCCCGCCCAAACTGATAGCGATCATAAGGATCATTGTAAACAGGAACGACAATCCCATACAAATATGAAAAGGGATCTCAAACCCGCCTTTGCCATTCGGATAAGCAGTATATAAAAAGGTCTCATTTCCAAACCAGGCAGGCGCGAGCTCATTAAATAATATAGATAATAAAAAACCGGTTATAACCCCGAATATTGCCGCCCACCCGGTAGTTCTTTTCCAGAACATACCCAGAAAAAACATTGCAAATACGCCCGGACTGATAAAGCCGGTATATTTTTGAATATAGGTAAAACCCCCTACACCGCCAATGCCCAGCAGATCGTTCCAGGTAAACAGCACCGCCAGTATCATCGCTGCAAAAACAGCAATCCTCCCGGTATAAACCTGCTTCCTTTCATCCGCATCTTTCTGGAAATATTTTTTGTGAATATCCAATGTATAAATAGTAGAAATGCTGTTTACCTTTCCGGCTAAGGATGCTACAATCGCGGCCGTTAAAGCTGCAACAGATAAGCCTTTTAAGCCTGTAGGTAAAAAAGTGAGCATGGCTGAATATGCCCCATCTTTACCACCTACCAATTTTGGCAAATGAGCGGCAATTTCCGGATGGCTAGGACTATTATACAAAACAAAAGCTGCAATACCGGGCAACATAACAATGAGCGGCATCAATAACTTTAAAAACCCGGCAAATAAAATACCGGTACGGGCGGTCTGCAGATCGGCACCCAACGCACGCTGTGTAATATATTGGTTGCAGCCCCAATAATTAAGATTAATGATCCAGATACCGGCCAGGTAAGAAAGAAAGCCGGGAAAGGTAAGGTACTTACTAATTTCGTTTTGTGTAGAGTTGGCGGTTGGTTTAGGAATGATCATTGTAAAATGTTCCGGGGCCTCTCTCATCAATACTTTAAAACCCGCTATGGCATTTTGTCCCACACCAAAATATTCACCTACCGTAGTTAAAGCAATATAAGTAGTAACCAATCCACCAATGATGAGCACCGCTACCTGTATCACATCGGTATAAGCAACTACCTTCATCCCGCCTAAGGATATCACCAATGCAAATATGGCCAGCCCCAACATAATGTAATGTAGATATCCGCCACCGGCAAGGCCATTGATAGCCGCAGCACCCAGGTATAAAATAGAAGTGAGGTTTACAAATACATACAGAAACAACCAAAAAATTGCCATGATCAGAGCCACGGATTCATTGTACCTTGTTTTTAAGAACTGGGGCATGGTATAAATGTGGTTCTTAAGATACACCGGTATAAACCATACTGCCACAACAATCAGCGCTATCGCGGCTATCCACTCATAAGCGGCAACGGCAATACCCAAAAAATATCCTTCGCCACTCATGCCGATGAATTGCTCTGCGGAAATATTAGATGCAATTAAAGAAGCGCCGATGGCCCACCAGGTAAGTGTTCCTTCTGCCAGGAAATACGCCTTGGCATCATGCTCATTTTTTTTGCGCTTGTGATAAATACTGTAGCCGTAACCAGCCACAATAATAAAGTATACAATGAATACGAGATAATCGGCCAAAGCAAGGTTCTGATTCATACGCAAAGAGTTTTAAATGTTTTTTTGAGACGGGAATTTAATACAATTACAATGTTATGTTTATTTATTGATTTGATAAAATACTTCATTCCAGCGCAATTCATTTTTGAATTGGTACAGGCTGGTATCCTTTCCTATCAACGCGAATTCAATGGACGCCATGTCTGCAAAATCCTGTAAATGCGCCGCTGTCAGGTTTTGACTATAACCCGTATGATGTGCACCGCCGGCCAGTATCCAGGCAGCGCATCCGGTTTTCATATCCGGGTAAGGCTTCCACAATACACGGGCTACCGGCAGCCTGGGTAAATCATGCAACGGAGCCACCGCTTCTACCTCGTTAACGAGCAGGCGAAAACGGTTTCCCATATCTATCAGTGAGGCATTTAAAGCGGGGCCAGCTGCGGAATTGAATACCAGTCTTACAGGATCAGCTTTGCCGCCAATGCCCAGCGGGTGTATCTCGCAGGAAGGTTTCCCATCCGCAATGGACGGGCATATTTCAAGCATATGAGAACCCAGTACCATTGAGTTTGCAGGGTCAAGATGATAGGTATAATCTTCCATAAATGAATTGCCACCGGGTAACCCGCTACCCATCACTTTCATTGCACGCACCAGGGTCGCGGTCTTCCAATCCCCCTCGCCCGCAAAACCATAGCCAGCCGCCATCAGGCGTTGCGCGGCAATGCCGGGCAATTGCGTCATACCATGCAGGTCTTCGAAGGTATCCGTAAACCCTTTATAATTGCCGGCCTCCAGGAATGAGCGCAGCCCTATTTCAATTTTAGCCGCATCCCTTAAAGAGCCATATTGCGCCCCGCCTTTTTTTAGTGAAGAAACCAATGTGTACGAATCTTCATATTCACCGATCAATGCATCGATGGCAGCGTCGCTTGTTTCATTGATCACTTTTACCAGGTCGCCAATGCCATGTGTGTTTACCGCATACCCTAATTTGTATTCTGCTTCTACTTTATCGCCGTCTGTTACTGCTACAAAGCGCATATTATCTCCAAAGCGAACAAATTTTGCACCCTGCCAATCGTTCCATCCTGCTGCCGCGCGGGCCCAGCCATTTAATTCTTCCAATACTTCCGGATCCTGCCAATGGCCCACCACTACCTTCCTGTTCATCCGCATCCGGCTTACCATAAAACCAAATTCCCGGTCGCCATGCGCACTTTGATTCAGGTTCATAAAATCCATATCAATATCGTTCCATGGAATATCGCGGTTAAATTGCGTGTGCAAATGGCAGAAAGGCTTTTGCAATATCTTCAATCCGCCAATCCACATTTTAGCAGGCGAAAAAGTATGCATCCAGGTGATGATGCCAATGCAATTCTTAGCTGTATTGGCTTCCATGCAAATGGCGTAAATTTCTTCCGTAGTTTTTACCGTTGGCTTAAATATTACTTTCACAGGAATCTGCGACGCATCATTTAGTGCACCGGCAATTGTTTGTGAGTGGGATGCTACCTGCTTCAATGTTTCTTCCCCATACAGGTGCTGGCTACCGGTTACAAACCACACTTCGAATTCTTTTAGATTTATCATTGTTATAATTTTTTATTTTTAGTTACCAGTTCTCTGCAACGATCAGCACCTACGATATTGCGCATGGAGCAATAAAGTGATCCCGGTTTTTTTGGGGGCCACGCTGAAGCACTGCTATTTAGCTTCATTGGGAAATATGATTTTGTTATTTTTGCTTTTTGGTAAAAAGAAAAAACAATTACTCTTATACTGAATATCTTTATTGGGCTTTAATTGTGTTTTGCACGTGCTTCAGACATTATTCTACTTTATTTTATTTCTGATTAAGGCAATAAAGTTGAATCATTGAAATTTATTTTCTACTAAGGTTAAAAACAAATCACTTTAGTCTTTCAAAATAATAATTAGCTGACATCGGTTGTCATAACATTTCAACAAACAACTTTAATACTACCGTACCTGAACAAAATCGGACATCATGAAATCAGACATCAGGCATCATTATAATACGTTTGTAATTTGAACAAAATCAGACATCATAAAATCAGACATCAGACATTAAAATTCTATTTAGCCATCACATCGATATCCTTCACCGCCTCTGGAAACCATACCATCATTTCACCTTTACCCCTGTTGGCCCAGCTGTAATAAGGTATTGCGGTAAATGACTGCTGTACAGTAGAAATACTTTCATTACTATTAATAACAAATGCAGGCACTTCCGTTTTCAATATAGTTACCCCATTTAATAAACCGGGCTTAAATTCGGTGGTAAAAGCTGCATTTGCCGGTATGATGATATTACTTGTTTTACCATTGTTATCGGGCCACTCCGCGCAATACATAAGGGGCCCGCGTTGCAAAGCAATTTTACCAATATCGTCTTTTATCTTTTCACTGGCCACTACCCTTCTTACTTCCATGGGGAGTGTTACTTCCACTTTGTCATTCCTTTTCCAGGTCCTGTTGATCGTCGCATAACCGTTAACGATAGTATACTCAAAAGCTTGACCATTCACTTTAATAATTGGCTTTGACGCCGAATTATTTTGAAACCGGTAAAGACCGGATGGAATGGCTTTGTTTTGCGCCCAGCCGGGGATGCGCACCAGCAAATTGAACGCAGCAGCCGTTTTTGGATTGATAATGAATACCAGCGCACCGTCCCAGGGATAATTATTTTGCTGGATGATCTGCAATTGTTTATTCCGGATGCTTAAATCCACATTGCTATTGATAAAAAGATTGATATACAGGTTATCCTCCTTTTGCGCATACATATAACCGGGAATGGAAGGGATCAGGCGTGCAAGATTGGTTGGGCAACAGGAACATTCAAACCAGCCGGAGCGTGTTGCTTCCATATCCTTATGCTGAAAACTATTTTTGATCTGCATGGC
>JBDTVX010000365.1:0-5722 GCA_040007015.1 Ferruginibacter sp.
GTTGTCTACCGAATCAATTTTTGTAAGTGGTATTTCTGCTATTTTTTCCGGACTTCGTTTACCTGTCACAAGCATAAGAATGATCGATATGGCGGCGATCACTAATAATGCCGCGGCAATTTTTTTAAAGGCCGATAGTGATTTCAATAAAGCCGGTTTCTTTTTTCCATTTGAAATACCAGGCCGGGTTACAAAATCATTTTGCGGCGATGATATATCATCATCAGTGATCAATTCATCTTCTCCGGTATTAAACAAGCCACGCATCAGCAATTCATTTTCATACTGCCCGCATAATGCCGGATTGTCGGCCAGCTCACGCATAAAAGCTTCTTCTTCTGCCGGGTTCATTTTCCCGTCAAAATAGGCCGCGATCCTTATTTCATTTTCTTCAAAATGCTGCATATAATTATCCTGCTGTTTTTTTTGTTTTCCTGAATAACTCTAAAAAATGTTCTTTGCATCTCCACAAACTTTGTATACAGGATTCCGGTTTTATTCCTTTCCTGTTTGCGATTTCATCAAAGCTCAGCCTTTCTTTATACCGCCATTGCATTAATTCAGCGCAATTCGGATTTATCATACCTAAAACTTTTTGGGTACTTGTAAAAAGGTCATCTTCTTTAACATGGACGGAGGTCTCATTTTCCGCCGATTCACCCAGGGAGAATATATTTTCAGCCACACGATCTTTCTTTTCCTGTTCCAATAATTTAAGAAAAGTATTTTTAAATATTTTATAAAGAAGGTTGATGTACTGGGGTCTTTTAATATTTCCTTTACCGGCCTTTCCGGCGTCGTTGAATTTTTCCCAGGCAAGCAGGAAAGCGTTTTCAGCAAGTTCCTTTAACTGCCATTCCGCAACACAACCCCCTTTATAGATCACCCTTCTAAACCAATATTCCTTGTGTTGATTGGTAACACATACCAGCATTCTGTTTTGAGTGGTGATATCGTTATTTTTCCAGGCGGCTATTGCGGTATCTTTTGAAAAATAATAATCGCAGTCTCTTTCCATAAATTATTCCTACTGTTTTTGGAGCGTTCAATATTAATAAGAAACGCACATCCTAAAATTATTACTCCAAAGTTAACAGGATAACCATGAATTTATTAAAAATCAAATGTCCTATTTATACAGTTCTCAAAAAACAAAAAAATCTACAGTAAATAATTTTTTTGCCGTTATTTTATATAATTAAAGAAATCAAAATCCCTTAAAATATAAAATGAGCAGGCAATATCATATACTTTCAATGATCGTTTCGCTGTTATTGTTGCTTGCCTCTAATATTTTCGGCCAACAGGATTCGGCAAAAGTTGAGCCTGATTCTTCTACCTTAATTTATTCAAAGTTTTTTCGATTTTCCGAACAGAACAGACTGGATTCGGCAATATATTATGCAGGAATTTATGAAGGTGTCAATAAAAGAAAGTTTGGGGAAATGAGTGAGCAGCATATATTGGCTCTTTATACCTTAGGAGAAATTTACAGGTTTGCAAATGATTATAATAAAGCCTATCTCAATTTCCGGCAGGCGGCTGAGCATTTTGCCGAAAAAACGATTGATTCAGCCAATTCCACGCTTTATGCGTGGGTAGTTTCAAGGATGGGTATTGTTTGTAGTAGTATGGGTATTATTTCAGACGCTAAAGTTTATCTTAAAAAAGGGATAGAAATATATAAGACAGGAAAGTATGGCGATGGTTATTTTCAAATGAATATTTGCCTTGCAGATATGTATATAGCAAGCGCTGAATATGTAAAAGCAG
Organism: Ferruginibacter sp.; assembly: GCA_040007015.1. Taxonomy (GTDB): domain Bacteria; phylum Bacteroidota; class Bacteroidia; order Chitinophagales; family Chitinophagaceae; genus Ferruginibacter. The sequence goes on from JBDTVX010000365.1 coordinate 1,774, forward strand.
ATTCAATATATGTAGCGATGAAGGATGAATTAGACACAATGCCCCCAAACGCTGTTGTTCATTTCAGGCAGGCCTCCGTGCATAATAATATGGCATTGGTACAGATGCAAACCGGCAATGCCCGGAAGGGATTAAGTTCTTTAAAAACAGCGATTAAATTGGAAAGGCTTGCTAAAAAAGAAGGATATATTTATGATGATTATGTGGAGATAACGCTCAATTTGGCTAAGGCGTACTCCATAAACAACCAAACAGACAGCGCCTGGATAATATGCCGGGAAGCAGAAGACAGCCTGCGCCATAAGATTAGCCCTCTTTATGCTGACTTGTTATCAGTAAAAGCATTTATTTGTCAACAGCAAAATAAGTTGACAGAGGCTGCGAATTTATATGAGCAATATAAAAAAATAATTGACTCCCGCGCTGTTAGGCCCGCCAACTACGAAGCAAACCTTTTAAATCTTGCTATTTTATACACTGATACAAGACAGTTCGAAAAGGCAGAAGCTCTTTTACGGAATCAGATTACCCGCCTGCGCCGGTCAGGGCTTCAATATTCCTATGAAATGCAGCAATCGGTTGCGGCTTTATGCGCCAATTTGATCGATATGCAGCAATACAAGGAGGCTACAGATATTTTGATCGCCCTTTGCCATCAAACATTTACCACCATGAGCAAAAATTTTCAGGGTATGTCTGAAGCCGGGAAATTGCGATATGAAAAAGATATTAATAACATATTTAACTTGCTGTATATAGCTGTTGATCAAAATAAAACCATTAGCAAACACCTGTTGGCTGAAATATATCGATTGCAGTTAAAAAGAAAGGGGGTGGTGCTGAACAGCCAGGTTAATATTATTAACAGTGCAAGAAATTCGAGGGATACGGTATTTTTGAATGCATATAATGAATGGCTCGACAATGGTAGAATGCTTACAAAACAATACTCACTTCCATATAAACAAAGGTTCCTGGATGTAGACAGCCTGGAGCAAAGAAATGAAAAACTGGAAAAGAGTATTTCCACCCGTGAAATTGAGACAGGCAAAGCGATCCATAAAAACAGGGAAAGCTTAAAAAATAATTACGGGCATCCTTTTTCCGCTGATATTGAATTTATCCGCTTCGATTATAAATCAGGCAAAACTAATTATGACAGTGCTTTTTATATCGCTTTCATTCTTAAATCCGGGGATACCGTACCGGTGTTGGTGAACCTGTGTAGCGAAAAAGATCTACTGCAAATAATGAAGAATGAAAAAGGTGAATGGGAAAACGAAAATCAGCTTACGCAAAATATTTATTCCAGGCAAGGCTCATCCGCTAATATATTTTACAGGATGGTGTGGCTACCAATGGAAGGATATCTTGCGGGATCTAAAACGATTAATTACTCCACTTCGGGGTTGTTTAATAATATTGCTTTTCATGCCATTTTTGATGGTAAAACTTACCTGGCCGATCGTTTTGATTTCCGGCGCTTTTTTAGTTTAAACGATGTGGGTAGCAAAGCAGCGGATGTTAAGCCGGCGGCTATAAGCATTTGGGGAAATATGAATTATGATAAAGCTTCTTACAACGGCACCATGATAACTGTCAATAACAGCAAAACCTCCGGCGCACGGCTATCGTTAATTACGGGCAGATCTAAAATTAAGGCTATTACTAAAAATATTTCTGTTGAGGCTATACCTACACTTCATACAAATGAACCCATACGAATGAAAAAAATATTTGCCGGCAATAATATAAAGATCAGCAGCTACGAAAATACCCATGCAAGCGAAGAGCATTTTAAACAGAATGCTTCCGGGATAAATGGAGTACTGCACATTTCAACACATGGGTTTTATGCGCCACTTGACAAAACCAAAACCAAAGCGTCGTTGCCCGGCACTTTTATTGCCGGTATAGAAAACCCGCTTTTTCGTTGCGGGCTTGCCTTTGCCGGGGTAAATTATTATTGGCTCAAAGGCGTTGCAAAGAGTGGGCATGATGATGGTATTCTTACCGGCTACGAAATTGCACAGCTCGATCTGCACAATGTGCAACTGGTAACATTGAGTGCCTGTGAAACGGGATTGGGCGATATAACTGATAACGAGGCAAATTTAGGTTTACAACGGGCATTTAAAATGGCGGGTGTTCATAACCTGCTGGTAAGCCTGTGGCAGGTTCCGGCAAAACAAACCGCCGAATTACTTGCTTTGTTTTATACAAGCTGGCTGCATGGAAAAAGTTTAAGTAAAGCATTACAATCCGCAGAACTCAATATGGCTAAAAAATACCCGCCCTATTTTTGGGCAGGGTTTGTTTTAATTGAATAATCTAACCACCTGTTTCTCTCTCCTAAATATCGCAGAGCGGAGTTCCCCCGACCGGTATGATGCTTTCGCTTACCCTGCTTTTAATGAAAATTCTCATTGTTATTTTTTTCGGATAAAAAAAATTAAAAATATTTTCTTCTCCGTGTAGATTTTTTCCTCCTGATCGGAACTACCTATTATATAAAAGCATTTACCGCTGCCTCCTTTCAAATAATCACAACTAAAACCCATAAGCCGAAAAGGGTAAAAAGAGTAGGCAATACTTTACTTTAAATTTTTTAAAATGAAAACGAAATTCTTTAGTCTCCTGATGTTAACTGCAATTGTTTTTTGTACACAAGTAGCCCATGCTAAAGTAAGGCGCATTGGCTATTGGGGCACTCCAATAGCAGGAACCGATTATACCACTTTACAACCAGCGCATGACGCATCTGCAAGAGGGGATACTATTTTGCTGTTTCCAGGAAGTTACGCCGCTAATTTTACAAAGAAGCTGGTAGTAATAGGTTATGGCTATTATGTGGCTGGTACGGGTTCCAATGCAAATCTCCAGGCAATTACCGGCCCCTTAACTGTTAATCAAATAACTTTATCTACAGGCAGCGACAGCGCGGTTTTTGAGGGTGTGGACTATTTAACATTAACAGCACAGCCCGGTACCCCCTTAAAAAATATTTTAATAAATCGTTGCAATGTACTACTAAGATATACGAATGCCCAGTTAACTTCCTGGAAGATAACCCAATCAAATATTGTCAATATTGTTGGTGTGTTTGGTGCCGGGGCAATATTTAATAATCTTACCATCGAAAACAGCATTATACGCAGTTTTGACCTTAGAGCTACCAGCGCCTCATCCACGGGAGCACTTAATAATAATATTTTTATTAATAGTGCCAATGGCCCTGTTTTTGATTTCCAAAGCGGATCCTATGTTATAACAAACAGTATTTTTACGGGTACATTCTCTGTTGTTAATACTTCTCAATGTTTCTTCCAGAATGACATTGCAACAGGTAATAAAATACCTGCCGGCAACGGCAATATTCCAAATGTCGATATTTCCACTCTCTTTGTCGGCTTTCCTACACAGGGCGTTTATAGTAATGACAGCGCTTTGGCGCTTAGGCGGCCTGGTAGTCCAGCTATTGGCGCCGGTATCGACGGCACGGATTGCGGTATTTTCGGCGGTTCCAGCCCTTATCATTTAAGCGGCATCCCTTCCATCCCTTCCTTTTATAAAATAACATCGCCGAGCCCTATCGTTACTACCAATCCTTTTACCATCACATTCAGCGTAAGAAGCAATAACTAAGCATCGTCATTCACCTACCTTAAAACCAATTATATGGTACCATTTTTAAAGGGTATTGCGGTTTATTGTGTAATATTTTCATGGGGATGCTGTTTATATGCACAGTCAAATATTACCCGCGTAGAATATTATATTGATAATGATCCCGGGTATGGAAACGCATTGCCTGTCAATATTTCACCCGGCAACAACCTGGTCAATATAACCCAAAGTATACCGGTCAATACATTAAGTACCGGTGCGCATTCATTTGGCATCCGTGCCAAAGATGCCAATGGTGCCTGGAGCCTTGATAATAAACTTC
>JBDTVX010000366.1:0-5720 GCA_040007015.1 Ferruginibacter sp.
TTTTTCGAACCGGCATGTATGCTGAGGGACATATAAAAATTTAAAAATTGGTTTTTAAAGTGAAACTAATCTAACCGAAAAAGCTATCCATTTCAGGATAGCTTTTTCGGTTATTTTTTTATCCATGCATTATTATCGGCATTAAAGTCGGGCAATACTTTATCAGGATCATAAGTAACCGACTCGATTTCTTCGGTAGAAGGATATTTGAAAGTCCAGCTTACATTGCGCTCCCATATTTCCACCGGTAATTTAATACGATCTTTTTTTCCGCTTTTGGTTTCAATTTCCAATATCACCGGCATGGCCATTTTCTCTAAATTATCCAATGTGATCAAAGCGCCTTTTGAGTAATTGGTACTGTCAATATATTTTACATCGCGAACAGCAACATCCAGTCGCCAGGTATTCACAAACCATCCTCTCCAGAACCATTGCAGGCTTTCGCCTGATACATTTTCTATAGTGCGGAAAAAATCATCGGGTGTGGGATGTTTAAAAGCCCATCTTTCGATATAAGTTGTAAAGGCAAGGTCAAAGCGTTCGGGTCCTAATATTTGCTCACGCAGCAATACCAAACCTGCGGCCGGCTTACTGTATAAAAGGGTGCCATTGTTTCGTTCCTTCAAATTATCTGCGCCATTGCTAAGGATAGGCTCTAAACCAGGCATGGTAAAAAAATTACCGGTTGTGTGCATATCAGGCGCTGCCCGGGGTTTAAACTCTCCGTTGTTAAAATTGGCGGTTGATAGTGTGTTGATAAACGAATTAAAACCTTCATCCATCCATCCATACAGGCGTTCGTTTGAACCCACTATCATCGGAAACCAGGTATGCCCAAACTCATGATCGTTAACTCCCCACAAGCCGCGGCCACCGGCACGGGCAGCACAAAATACAATACCCGGATATTCCATACCGCCAGGCCCCCCTGCAACAGCGGTGGCAGCAGGGTAAGGGTATCCGAACCATTTGGCTGAATTGTATTCAATAGATTTCTTTACAAATTCAGTGGAGCGCCGCCACCCGGTACTCGTGTCGCTCTCTACCGGGTAAGCACTGATGGCAAGGGATTTTTTGCCGCCAGGCAGATCCATCTTTGCCGCATCAATAATAAATGATGCAGACGCCCCCCATGCTGCATCGCGGGCATTTTTTATTTTAAAATGCCAGGTTAATTCCGCTTTACCGGCAGGGCGCGATTTTGGATCAGTTACTTCTGCACCAGAACGTATGACCACAGCTTTATCGCTTTTAGCCGCCTCTGCCCAGCGCTTTTGCTGTTCGGGGGTGTACACTTCCTGCGGGTTTTGTAATTCGCCGGAGCACACTACGATATCTTTGGCCTGGGCCGTAATACTGATATCGTAATCACCATACTCAAGGTAAAATTCACCCGGGCCGGTATAGGGCAACGTGTTCCACCCGGTAATGTCATCAAACACGCACATGCGCGGATACCATTGCGCCACTGTAAATATTTTGCCATTTTTGGTTTTCAGGATACCCATACGGTCTGATCCATAATCGGGCGATATAAATGAATATTCTATTTTCAGTTTCAAAATCCCTCCATTGGCGCTGATTTCTTTTGGTAAAAAAACCTGCATACGGGTATCTTCTACCAGGTATTTAACATCAGCATGTATGGTGTTTTTTGGCCCGCTTAATATTTTAACCGATTTGATTTTAAACCCGGCATCAAAAACCTGGCCGCGACCGGCATTACGGCTGCCAACAAGGGGAACAATGGTACTTCCACGGGAATCCTGTTTAAATAGGTTTTGATCCAGTTGCATCCAGATAAAACCAGGCTTTAGCGGACTATTATTGGTATAAGTTAAAACTTCAGTTCCTGTAATTTCATTGGTTTCATCATTTAACCTTACAGACAATTGATAATCTGCACGGTTTTGCCAGTATTTTGGACCCGGCTCTCCCGTTGCTGCCCTGTATTCTGTACCATTTTTAGTATAAAAAAAGGGCGCGAAAGCCGCAGAATAATCATACTTCGTTGCAGGGGCATTCGGATCGGGCTGTTCTACCGGTCTGCGTGGCCTGGTGGCCGGTGTGGCAGCCGGGGCATTAACTGCGGTGCCAGGTGGAGCCGGTGTCGTTTGTGCTTCTGTAATATTAATGCCACCTGCAATAGCGAGAAACAGGCATGTACTGTGAATTAATTTCATCATAAAAGAATTGTATTGAAAAACACAATGATACTTCAAAAACCTGAATGACGGATTCACAACAGGCTTATTAACGCTTTATTATTTATCCGTAAACAAAGTTTGATCCACAAAAAAGTGTGCCAACATCCATCTCTACGGGCATGGCTGCAGGGAGTTTTGTCAACCGAAACCAAATTCCGGATATGCAATAACTGAATTTACAATGTCCTTTCCAACCGTCAAAACCGTTTGTTGAACCAGGTTAGTACATGAGACACATTTGATGGTTAGGGTTTGAATGGGTATCAGTAATTTTAAAATCGTGGCTTCCGGTAATTATAAACCCGTATTTTTTATAAAAGCCAATCGCTCTTTGGTTTTCTTTCCACGTAAATAGCCACATTCCGGCCTGCTTGTTTTTTTGAGATAATTCAATGTTAAACTGCAAAAGTTCTGACCCTAATCTTAAATTATAATACTCTTTTAGCAGGTAAATACGTTCCAGCAGGGTTATATTTTTTATTGGGATATTTGAATGCGGGGAATTGAAAATAATTTTAGAATAACCTGCGGGATTATCGTCAATATAAATGATATGATAAATATTATTTGGATCACCCAGTTCATCTTTGAATACTTTGGGATTGTATTTTTCATTTGTATACTTATTGATATCTGCCGGTGCAGCGCTGTTTCCGTGCGATTCTAGAAATGATATTTTGCCGATGTCAGCAAGTACCATGAAATCTTTCTCTTTCGCTTTGACAATTGAATTCATTTGGCAAAAATTGTATGTACAAATTTAATTCTTCTGTTCAATTAAGCCTGTTGTAATACATCCCATTTTTCTTTGTCAATGATCAATATATTGCTATCCAAACTAGTGCTATGTTAAGAATAAATAAAATGCGTATTGAATAGTTAACCTCCGTCAGGAGCTGCGTGTTTATAGTTAATCATAATTTAAAACCCGGCTCCATAGGTGCCAGGTAATTTACGTGGCACCTACGGAGCCAAATTCAAGATAGATAATTATTTCTATAAACGCGGTGCACCCACGGAGCTAAAATCTCCTGCTTAATGACATTGATTAGCAGTGCCAATTCATACTTAATATAACACTGGTAATCTTTAAATAGCGTTTTTTTTATAGGGTTTAGGAGATTTTTCTACAAACTCTTTAAAGAAGATGATTTTTTAATTTTATACCTGAACTGAGGCTGATAACTATATAATGTTACCGGCATATCAAAATGGGATGTCGCTAAAATAATCCCGTGCACTAACACATTATTTGTAATTTGTTGACTCAAATTTTTTTTATGGCATTACAACCATGGCGTATCGGCAAAGTTACAAGGATGGCAGACGAAACCGATGATACGAAACGATTCTGGATCGAAGTACCGGAATTGACTTCCTTTAATTTTATCCCGGGGCAGTTTGTAACGCTGGATATCCCGATTCATGAAAAACCCAACAACGCTGGCGCAGTTATTCCATTGCCTCATGGCCCGATGGCTCCAATGTTTTTGAACTGGTAATTGTTTTGGATAAAATGGGATCCGGAACCCCATATCTTTTTAATGAAGTAAAATTAGGTTCAGAATTATCATTACGCGGTCCCCAGGGCGTATTTACATTAAAGGATCCTTTGGAAGAGGAGCTGGCTTTAATTTGTACCGGTACCAGTATTGCCCCGTTCAGGAGCATGATCCATCATATCAAAAATAACAATATACCTTACAAATCTATCTTGTTTTCGGGTGCCGCACCACCACGAGCCTATATTATGACGAGATGAGAAATCTTCAAAAAGAAATGGCCGGGTTTTATTATATCCCCACTTTATCCAGGGAACAATGGGAAGGAAATACCGGGTATGTTCATGCCGTATTTAAATTGTTATGCGCCGGCAGGAAACCTGCGAAATTCTTTTTATACGGGTGGAAAGGTATGATAGATGAAGCCAGGGCGAGGATAGCAGGAATGGGATATGATAAAAAGCTGATCCACTTCGAAATTTATGGATAACATTTTTTGATTTTAATTTTTATAGGGAAATCACGGATAAAAGGATATGATTAAAATCATTTGTGCCAATGACCCCTGCCGCGTGCGTGTTGTTATTTTTTGCTAACTTGCGCACCTGATTTATTCATAGAATTAATTGATTTTTTATGGGTGCTACTTCAATGATTGTTTTGATTCTTGCGGCATTGACATTTTCCTCCATCGCTATCCTGATCGCTAAAGTTGTTACAAAAGCTACTACCAATGCTCAAAAGGGGCAGCCATACGAGTGTGGTATCCCTACGCATGGAAAAACCTGGACGCAATTGAATGTGGGTTATTATTTATTCGCACTGATATTTTTGATCTTTGATGTGGAGCTTGTTTTTATATTTCCCTGGGCAGTAGTGGCAAAAAAAACGGGCTGGATGGCCCTGGTTGAAATTGTTATTTTCTTTTTTATATTGTTTATGGGATTTTTATACGCGCATAAAAAAGGAGCATTGAAGTGGATGTAGAGCCCCCTCTCCCCTGAGTGGGAATCGGGGCATATAGAATGTTAATTACGCGAATTTGATTATGTTGAATGACGTAAAATTAAATAAATGGTAAATGCTTTTTACAATGGATGAAACTTCAAATAAAATGGCGTCTTCTTCAATCTCCCCTTTGGGGGCTGGAGAGGCTTCTTTTCCCGGGCAAATTCATGAGACACCCGGCGGCGGGATTGTACTGAGTAAGCTGGATGATGTGATCAACTGGGCGCGTTCCAATTCATTGTGGCCGCTCACCTTTGCTACCAGTTGCTGTGGTATAGAAATGATGGCGGTTGCTTCAGCGAAATATGATTTTTCCAGGTTTGGATTTGAAGTGGCAAGGGCCTCGCCCAGACAGGCGGATGTAATTATCATTGCGGGAACCATCGTGAATAAAATGGCCCCTGTTTTAAAAAGATTATACGATCAGATGGCAGATCCCAAATATGTAATTGCCATGGGTGCCTGTGCAATCAGTGGCGGGCCTTTTTTTTATAATACCTATTCAGTTGTAAAGGGAGCCGATCATGTAATACCGGTAGACGTATATGTTGCCGGTTGCCCGCCAAGACCGGAAGCACTATTACATGCGCTGATAAGCTTACAGGAAAAAATAAAAAAAGGTATGACGAGAGAGCAGATAAAAGAAGGGGTTTAATTGATAATTGGATCATTGATAATTTTTTTGATTCATCGCATTTATATTTAAAGGAAACATGGTGGGGAATGAATAATCGTAATGCGTAAATAAAGTACATAAAGTAAATAGAGTAAATAAGGCAAATAAAGTAATTACGGTAAATGAGCAACGAAGAATTAAAAGCAAAAATTACTGAACTGTTACCCGCAGCTACTTTTGAAGAAGGCGGACAATGGCTTACCATTAACGTGGAGCCAAAAGACTGGCGGTTGTTTGCAGAACAACTCCGGGCGGATGCTTCTTTATTTTTTGATTATCTTTTTTGCCTCACCTGTATCGACTGGAAGACACATCTTACCATGG
>JBDTVX010000367.1:0-5665 GCA_040007015.1 Ferruginibacter sp.
GGTATTGCTATAAACGGTAGTGGTATCAGAAATATAAGGTACATTTTTCCACAACCTTTTAGCTTCAAAATGGTAGTGTCCCCTCAAAAACCTCGCCTGCCCTGCAATATTCTTCGCCTCATCCGCGGTTAAAACAATTGCCGGATCACTTACCAATTTAATGACCGCATTTGACCTGGCGACCCCTTCGTACACTACCAGCCATTTATTATAAAAATAACGGTTGGTAGGCTGCGACTTATATTGTTCCACTTCGGTCATTTGCGGCTGATCATTGGCGTCCGTTCCTTTATATGCATCATCAGCTGCAACTCCTGCGGTGGCCCAGTTAACGGCAGATCCTTCCCATCCATCACCCGAAATATCCTGGCCGTCTAAAACTCCATAAACCCCTACCAGCAAAGCGTCTAATCCCTTTTTATTTTTAATCAGCTCGGAACTGTATTGCCCGTACGGCTGCGCATCCAGAAATGTCTTTTTACAAGCTTGCAGTATGAGCATACCCGCTATTACGGAAAAGCCCAAAACCAGTAAGCGAAATTTATATTTTTTCATATGCATCTTATTAATTTTTTATAATACTATAATAGTTAGAAAGTCAGGTTTATCCCTCCGGTAATTATTCTTGGCGTCGGGAAATTTCCGTAATCCACGCCTAAGCTATTGGCATCAGACCTTGCTGCCCTATAATCGCCGCGGCCTACCTGCTGGGTGGTAATTTCAGGATCTAAACCGGTGTAGTTTGTAATTGTAAAGAGGTTTTGAGCCTGTACATAAATTCTTAAACGATCTATGCCAACATTCTTAAGAACTTTCGCAGGAAGAGAATATCCAATGGATAAATTTTTAAGTCTTAAATAACCCCCTGGTTCAACATAATAACTTACCGGTACCTGGCCGCTTGCGCCATCAGAAGCATCTAACACCGGTAGTTTTGCATCCCTTTTGTCTGGTGTCCAGCTATCATACAAAACTCTCCTGTCCCTATTGCCCTGGAAAGTATTAAAGTCTGTCCAGTAACGAACATAGTTAACGATTTCTCCACCGGCTTTCCAATATAAAAAGGCAGAAAAATCAAAGTTCTTGTACGCTACGTTGACGTTTATGCCTGATGTAAAATCTGGATGAGGGTTGCCCATAAATGCCCTGTCATCCGGTGTTATTTTACCATCCGGTTTGCCATTAGGACCTGTTATATCCTTATATCTCCATTTCCCGATACCTTTGTTAGCCTGGTCCAAAGCATCCACTTCAGCCTGTGTTTGGAAAAAACCGTCAATTAAATATCCATAAAAACTTGAGATGGGTCTACCTGAAACTGAACGGTTAAACGGATCAATCCTTGATCTGTTTCCTTCGAAGAACGGATCAGCTATTTGTCCAACCTTATTTCTATACAGAGAAAAAGTTAAACCTGCATCAATTCTCAGATCCTTGTTGACGGAGGTTTTATAGTTTATTCCTAAATCTATTCCTTTGTTTGTCATATCCCCGATATTAGTTGCCTGCCTGTCTACATTACCATAAAGAATAGGATCCAACTGCCTTGAATACAACAGATCGGTTGTTTTTCGGTTATATACATCTATTACTACATTTATTTTATTGTTAAATAGCGTGGCATCCAAACCAACATTGGTTGTAGCAGATTGTTCCCATTTAATGTTGGGGTTACCAATCCTTTGTTGTCTTAATCCCTGGGTGAAACTTGTATTGCTTCCATCAATGGGATAACCGGCGCTACCGGCGAAAGCATAGGTGCTAATAAAACCAAAGTCAGGAGTATTGTCATTCCCAAGAATTCCATAACCCACACGTAATTTCAGGTCATTTAACCAGCTTAAAGCCCCATGTAAAAATGATTCCTCTGTAACACGCCATCCCGCACTTACAGAAGTGAAGTTACCATACTTAAAGTTCGGTCCAAAACCGTTGGAAGAACCATCTCTTCTGTAACTACCACTCAGTAAATATTTATCTCCGTAATTATAATCAACTTTGGCAATAACAGGAGAAGATTTCCTGTACCGGTATTCATAACTATCGCCATGAGGGGTGGTGTTTAAACCTGAATTGACTTGCCAGAAATTTCTGTCAAAGGAGAAAAAATTATCGGTACTACCATTTACTCCACGTCCACCGCCTTCAACCATTTCTGTTCCCAATAAGGCCCGTACGTCATGTTTTTCAAAAAATGATTTATGAAAACTAAGGGTATTATACCAGGTTAGCTGATAGTCATAACTTTGCCCGGTGCCAAACTGACCAGTACCACCGCGCCCTTCCGCGTTTTCATAAGCAGGAACGTTAAAATAGTAGTAGTTACTGCTACCGTAATCAAGCCCTATAACAGTTTTTAGGGTGAAATATTTTAAGATATCGACCTCGGCATAAGCAGAACCGAGTATACCCACTTTTTTGTCTTTATTATCTTTGCCCCTGTAAAGATTGGCATAGGGATTTGATGCATTTCCAAGATTTGAACCACGGGTGCCGGCAAAATTGCCTTTTATATCATACACCGGTACAATTGGCTGCATACGATAAGCCATAGAAATTGCATTGCCTTCATCCTGGTTTGTAAAGCCATGTTTATCTATATAACTTAACTGAAGATTTTCACCTACCCGAACTTTGTTCTTTATAACAAAATTCGTATTGGCGCGTAAAGAATATCTTTTATAACCGGTGTAATCAATGATCCCCTCCTGGTTAAAATAATTGAGGCCCAGCAAATAATTACCTGTTTCAGAACCGCCTGACATTGAAATATTATGATTTTGCATAGGTGCGGCCTGGGTTATTGCATCCATCCAGTCAGTGCCGCCTTTATTAGCAGCTACTATCAGGTAAGTACCGGCACCGTTAACATCATTCAGATCGAGCAAATATTTATCCGGATTCGCATCAGGATTACCCGCCTGAACACCACTTGATGTACCCGCTAAAATATATTCAGGGATAACCGGTGTAGCCGTAGCAGTTAATCCACCATTGTATTGACCGAGATTCCAGCTTGTAGGTGCTGGTTGTCCGGCAATAGGCGGAATACCTTTTTGAAGGGCTAACAGGTATTGTCCGTACTCCTGGGTATTTAACAGGTCATACTTTTTTGTAATTGATTGCACGCCATAATATGAATCATAATTTATCCTGGGCTTTCCTTTACCTTTTTTTGTGGTAATAATAATAACACCATTGGCAGCAGCAGCTCCATAAGCCGCGGCAGAAGACCCATCTTTTAATACCTGCAATGATTCTATATCATTGGGATTAAGATCAGTAATAGAACCGACACGGGCCCCATCAACCACATACAAAGGTTCATTTTGATTAAAGGTTGTAAAACCCCTGATCCTGATAGAAGCTCCTGCGCCAGGTACACCGGATGTACCAACGGTAACACCGGATGCTTTACCCTGCAACAAACTTTCTACATTGGATCCAGGATTAGCAACCAGTTCCTTTGCATTAACAACCGATACAGAACCGGTAATGTCTTTTTTCCTTTGGGTAGTGTACCCGGTAACTACTACTTCGTTCAATGATGAAGTAGTCGATTTTAATCCTACAGCTAAAGTAGTTTTTCCTGCTGTAGCAAGTTCCAGTGGTTCATACCCCACATTTGAAACAATGATACGGGAATTAGCGTTCGGCACCGCAATTGTAAAGTTGCCTTCTGCATTTGATTCAGTGGCTACATTTGTCCCTCTCACAGCAATAGTTGAACCTACCACTGGTAGTCCGGTAACAGCATCGATAACTTTACCTGAGATAGTTCTTTGTTGTGCGAAAAGTCCTGTAAAAACAAAAAAAACAAATCCGGCCGCTAATAGGAGCCGGAACATAAAAGGTTTAGCATTCATCGTTAGTTGAGTTTTAGTTTTGCAATTAGGCGGTAAATTAAGACAAATTATGATTTAACAAAAAAAAAGTTACATTTTTGTTAACATATTTTCAAAAAAATTAATAATGCTGGCATAAAATAAATTATTTAGCCACGGGAATTTGCTTTTATCGGCCTGCATTGTTCCGCGCAGAGTGTGGATGGTAAAGGCTTTCATGCTGAATGGCCGAACCGGTAAGTATGTATAAAAAAGAAAAGGCTCCGGGTATTATTTAAACTGGAAAATCTTTTCAACGTATTTATATTCAGCTTTTGATTTGTTAAGCCATCGTCAATTAACAAATACTTTGAACATAAGGCATTCTGCAAAATATTTATTACCTCAATCCTGTTCTTAGAATACTTTCACAGATCCAGTTCATACGGGATATTTTTTTAAATTCTATTTGCCCGTATTCTTTAAAATTATAAATGGTGGCAACTTTTTCCATTCGTCATTTGTTCTATTTAAAGCCGGTTTTAAAGAAAAGTTTCCAAGGGTAATATCAATTTTACCATCTCCATCTATATCACCTACGTCCATAACAAGCCACCTTCCTGAGTGGCCTTCGGGCAAAGTATATGGCAAAAAATCAAAATTGCCCATATTTTTCAGGTATACAAAACTCTCTTCCGGCTGGCGCATATAGTCCGGAAAAAAAGAGATGGCTGCAATATCCAAATCCCCATCATTATCAAAATCGCGGGCCATTGCTTTATAACATCCGTTTATCGGGAAAAAAAATTTTTGAACAAAATGATTTGTTTTATCATTCATAAAAATATACACCCCATGATAAGGTTTTATTACAGGTGAATAATCGGCATTGTCGCCGCAGGTATAAATTATATCAGGGTAGCCGTCTTTATTAAAATCGGCAAGCTCAAAATAAGAAGAACCATAAACAGCCGGGAAACGCAATACCTCTTCCTGGTCAAAATTGCCATGCCCTTTATTTGTAAATAAAAAGATACCTTCTTCTCCCTGCGCAAATAAAACCCATATATCAGGGAGCCCATCCTGATTATAATCTTCAATATAAGCTTTAATTGCGCCAGGCAATGCCCTTAATACATGGCGATGGTAAGTATTGTTGCCTGTATTTTCCATCCATGATAAGCTACCGGTTAAAAAACCAAATTCACAGACCAGGAGATCTTTTCTTCCATCATTGTTAAGGTCTGCAGAAGTTATCTGAACCGGCCGTTGCAATCCATTGATAACGGCGGATGTATCCTGTGGTGGCTTACTCTTTGAATTGCTCCTCAAAAACTGGCCCTTTCCAAATTTTCCATTATTGGGATTTAACACGCCAATATTGCAAGCCAGCATACCATCCTGCGAAAAATCAATATCTACAATAGGGCCGCCACGTGTATGCACAGAGTCTGTAATTTGTAATTTATTGCTGATGAAATAAGTATTTTGTTTTATCGCATCACTTATGATGAAAGGATTTACGGAATCATTCGAAACGATTTTTATATAAGATGTTGCTGCGTTTTGATAAAGGTTACCGGGGATTTGAACAGTAAAAAGAGGTAACCCTGTTTTAATAGGATGTACCCTTTGCTGTGCCGGTAAAGAATCCGGTGAAGTGGCAACAAAATAATTAACAATATCCTGCCATTCATCTGGCTTTAATAAAGGACTGGCAGGATAAAAATTTGAATCAAGAGAAAAGTCATGTTTCAATGAGGGATAATTTACAAACCCGGATTTAAAAATACCAAGCCTGGGGCCCATTTGAGGCAACACGCCTTTTTCCCAGCTCTTTG
>JBDTVX010000368.1:0-5646 GCA_040007015.1 Ferruginibacter sp.
AAGGGCAGCCGGAATAAAAACAATCCCATTTTTTTTTGCAAGCACCACGTCGCCAGGCAATACAGTGGCCCTGCCAATACGGACAGGCACGTTGATACCTGCGAGCATCATTTGTTGAATATAGGAAGGGTCATAGCCTTTTACCCATCCATTAAAACCGGCTATGTCTAAAAGTCCTTCTATGTCGCGAACAGATCCATAAAAGATCACTCCCCTATGTGACTTAGCGTAAATGGCATTACCAAGATTATCACCGATCAATGTACCGTCTGCCATTTTACCATAGCTATCGGCAACGTAAACATCTCCATCTTTCAATACATCGATCGGCCATGAATTGGTACCGCCAATGCGACCCTCGGCTTTTCCCTTATCTTTTATGATCTTGTCAAAATCGGGCCGTGCCGGCATGTATTGGGCAGTTACTACACGGCCCGTCATTACAGAATCGGGGCGTATCACCATCCATTCTCCTTCGAATTGATTTTGATAGCCCTTGTTGCGCATGTAGCCCCAGGCCTCTTCCAATGAAACTTTTTTTAGCCGGGCTAATATCCTGTCAGGAGCTTTGGGGCGCCCATCAGGTGAACGTTCACCTTTCCAGTCGGACGTGAGCGCTATGATCTGTTCTTTGGTAGGGGTAACCTGTTGCGCAAAAGATTGCATATAAAATGCAAGAAAAAATAAAATGAGATAAAGAGATTTGCTCATGGATTTTGTTTAGTATTAGAAGATAATGCAAGATAGTAACTATAATTACTCAAGAGGCATTTAGCTTTAGTAAGAAAATCAGCAGCAAAAGAAAAGGGCAACCGACATTTACCGATTGCCCTAAATAGAAAATTATTTATCCCACCAAACCCTGGTACTTAATTTATCCGCCCCTTGTTCGGCAATAGCAGCATTTACATTTTGAGCATTTACAGATAGCTCTGAAGTAGGATAGGTAAGCCTCCTGATAAAGGTAGCGTTTGGCACATCGGGATTATTTGGCTGTCCATATGGATTAGGTGTTAATGCAGGAAAACCGCTCCGTCTGAAATTAGCAAAAGCTTCGGGTCCGTTTAAAAAAGATGAGATCCAATATTGTGTATTGATCTGTTTCAACTCTGTACCTGTTGCGAGGGGGTTCGCCATAATATAAGTATCCCTGTCACCTGTAGCAACAGAAGAACCAGCATCATAACTGGCCATTTGATCCATATGCGCTTTTATACCATTTGAAAAATATTGTTCCGCGGAACCCGCTGTTATCCAATTTCTAAACCTCGCTTCGGCTAATAATAATAAGGTTTGCGAAGCGGTAACAAAGTAAACAGGAGCGTTGGTTTTTACTATCCTTCTACGGTCAGCCTGGCTATAGTCATAAAAGCTTGCAAGCCCGTCACTTGCTGCCCGGGGAACGATACTTCCATTGTCGTATCCCATTGGCATTCCTACTTGTTTTGCCGGATCTGTTGTTCCGGCCGCAACAGTTTGCCCGTTACCCGAAGTAGCTCCGGCATACCGTATAGCGATTGCCTGCAACCTGGGATCATTCGTGCTTTTTAACTGATCAACAAAAGGCTTGGCTAAATAAAAATTGGCGGCTTCACTTCCGTTTAACATGTTACCAATTGGTTGTGTAAAATTAGCATCATGCCTCATATAGGCGTTATCGGCATTATCAGTTATTACGCCACCAGTAAAAGCCGCCTGCACAATTGACTGGGCTTTCGCAGCATCTACCTTACTAAGTCTCATGCCGGCTCTCAGGAGCAATGAGTAGCCAAATTTTTTCCATTGAGTTATATTTCCACTATACAGGATATCTGAACTTTCTACTGTACCGGAAGCACTTAAAGCAGCGGCAGCTTCTGTCAGTTCCTGTATAATTTTTGGATAAATATCCTGCTGGGCATCATACTTAGGAAAAAAAATCCCATCGGAATAGCCCGCACCTCCTTCAGTATACGGAATTGCTCCAAACTCATCCGTCAGCATCATGAACGTATAGGCCTGTAGTATCCGGGCCATGTTGTAAAGGTTGCTCCTGGCGGGTATATCTTTAGTATTCCTGATAACATCCCGAGTATATTTAATCACATTCTGATAATAGGCCCCCCAGATGCCTGACTGATCCCTGCTATCCTGGTTAAAATTAGCCCCGGCTAACACGCCGCCATTGGGTGTGACCATTTGTTGAACAATCCCTACGTCAAAAAGAACGGATCTTGTAGGAAATGAGGTGTTGATTGTGGCATTGTTCAATAAAGATGCAGGATCAACGGCAGTGGGACTGGTTTTGTTTTTATTTAAGTCTTCCAGTCCTTTGTCACAAGAAACTGCGAATATTAATAAAACAGCCAGTAAACTATAGCTAAATAATTTTTTCATAATCAGTAGTATTAAAATTTGATATTTAAATTCACTCCCAATCCTCTGGTAGTGGGAAGACTCGGAGATTCAAGCCCGGCCTGGCCATCGGCGGCGTATCCAAAACTTTCCGGATCAATATTATCAACCCATTTCTTTATTATAAAAACATTGTTGGCTACAAAATCCAGTCTGACGCCTTTCACGGGCCATTTTCCGGGAAGGAATTTAGTAAAGTCGTACCCTAAACTGATCTGCCTTAGTTTCCAGTAGCCCCCATTATAAATAACAGGTTCAACTATCTGCTGGCTGCGAAGATGCTCCCAATAGGTTTGAACTGGAGCTACGGTAGTATTTTTTCCAGTAACGTTGCCGGTTGCATCAACATTTACACCATCACCTATTACCCCGCCTGTTCTTCCTTCTAGTGTCAATTTATGTAATCCCTCACGAATAGCATTAAAGTTGGTTCCGGAAAGCATCTTATTGCCCAATTTAAAGTCTATAAAAACAGACAGGTTGATTCCTTTGTAAGTAAAGCCATTAAGAAAACCGCCGGTCCATTTAGGCAAAGCGCTGCCGAAAAGTACAAAGTCCTTTGTACGTTGTGGCAATCCATTTGACTGAAAAATCCTTTCACCGCTTTTCGGATCCGTGGCATAACCATATCCCGCGATTTGCTCCATTTCTTCTCCAACAACAATTCTTACTTCACCGTTAAATACATGGGTTCCTACCGTGATCCTTTCCCCGGGAGTATTTGTAATGATGCTAAGCGCCCGGGTTTTATTAAATGCGGTATTGGCTGTGAAATCCCAGGTAAAGTCTTTGGTTCTTATAGGAACAAGATTAAGCAGCGCTTCAAAACCCCGGTTACTACTTTTTCCGCTATTGATTTGCGTATTAACAAAGCCCGAAGCATCCGAAATTTGCACGGAAATGATTTGATCGGTGGTTATTTTCTTGTAAACAGCAACGTCTAGATTCACCCTGCTGTTAAACATTTTAAGTTCGAGACCAACTTCCGTTTCAGCGGTACGGCTTGGTTTGAGGTTGGGATTGGGTACGATTGTTCCACTGTTTCCTACTGTAACCGCTGTTCCGGATGGATTGTTGATCAGGTTAGAATTAATGCCGTAGAATAATTGATCTGCTGCAAACCCTACGTCACCGTCGCTACCCACTTCCGCATAACCAATCCTTAATTTTCCAAAGTTTAGCCATGGTAAATGCTTTAGATTCTCTGAAAAAACATAAGCGCCCGAAACGGAAGGATATAAGATGCTCCTGTTTTCCGGAGATAATGTAGAGAACCAGTCATTCCTGGCGGTGCCATTTAAATACAGCGTACGTTTCCAAGACACTTCAGCAGAACCGTATAAAGAATTTACACCACGTGTATCGAGACTATAAGTAGGGTTTTTTGCCCTTCCGTTTTGAACCGTATAAAGACCGCGGATGACAAAGTCTGTTACCTGCACATTGTTAACGTCATTGCGCTGGCGCATCTGGTTACCTCCACCAGTGAGCGTAGCATTAAAATTACCAAATTGTTTATTGGCAGTGACCAAAAAATCGAGATTGGTTTCCCTGGAACGCCGGGATTCCTGTGTATATATGCCATCTACAAAACCTGGCAGCGTACCGGTCCGTGACGCCTGGCCGGTTGGAAAATTATTAAGATCCTCATCGCGGGACGAATAATCCTGCCCGAAACGGCCCATAACAGATATCCATGGGAGGATGTTATATTTTACTGCAACATTGCCAAAAATTCTATCCCTGGTAATATTATGAAACTGTTCTGCTAAAATCCAATATGGATTTGTACGGTTCTTAAATCTCGAAAAGATATATTCATTCCCTGTGAGCGGATTATATTTATTTGCATCCAGCACACTTAACGGCATTGAATTGGATAATCCCATTAAAGTAGTAGGAATTGTATTGTCCTGGTTGCCTATATTTGGCGGGTTTTTATTAACTTCCCTTGAATAATTGACATTTCCTGAAAAATTAAATTTCTCGGATAAATTATAATTAAAGCCAAGATTCATTATTTTACGGTTAAACTTATTATTGGTCACAATCCCCTGGTTATCCGTATTGTTTAATGAAAGATGCAAGCCACCTTTTTCCCCGCTTGTTTCCATTGATACCGTGTTTGAAATGTTCTGACCATGCCGGTAAAAGTCTTTGATCCGGCTTCCCTGTGGCTCATAGGGTAAGCCAGGAGTATTGAATAATGTTTGAGTGAGCCCGGAAGCAAATTTTTCACCAAAAGACCACTCCCCGGAAGTTGCGTCCGGAGTAGTTGGCCGAACACCACCCTCTCCCTGCCCATACACTCTTTGATAATCGGTATAATCCAAAGGAGTTTCATTGGTATAGTTCCCATTATAACTCACCCCAATACCTTTACCTTTCCCTTTTGTTTTTGTAGTTATCATGATCACACCATCTTTAGCGCGCGAACCATATAAGGCAGCAGCGGGCGCACCTTTTAAAATGGTCATGCTTTCAATATCATCAGGGTTTATGCTGGAAAAGCCATCGCCCCCATCGGCATAAGAACCGCCGCCAGGTACACTCACGGTGTTACCATTGAAATTGCCTCCGCTTACCGGCACCCCGTTTATAACTATGAGCGGCGTATTTCCTCCTCCAAGAGATGACTGGCCCCGGATACGAATTTTAGACGTACCCGCAGGTCCCGTGCCCAGGGATGAAATATTGACTCCTGCAATTTTCCCCTGTAATGCATTCATTACATTGGGACTACGATTTATAGTAAGCTCCTCAGATTTTACGTTCGTGGCTGCATACCCCAGGCCCCTTGATTGCTTGGCGATACCTAAAGCAGTTATTACAACTTCGTTCATGCTTTGAGCATCATTGACCAATACTACGTCAACATTATTGCGCGTTGAAACGGGAACTTCCTGCCTAATATAGCCCACAGAACTAAACACCAGCACTGAATTCCCCCGGGCTTTTACAGTGTACCGCCCCGAAGCATCAGTGGTTGTGCCCACATTGGAGCCTTTAACTGTTATGGTAGCGTTGGAAATCTTAACACCGTCCTGGTTGGTAACAGTACCGGAAATAGTTTGGGCATTGATAGCGGATGAAAATATCATACTAAGTAAAAAGGAGAATAGCGATGTACTCCAACCAGGTTTGCGCACCAGTTTTACATTTTTCATAATAGCAATTTAATTTTGGTAGTTTAAATTAAAAAAAGTCTACAGTGTTTTCTGTTTTCGGTCTACTGTTTTCGGATTACTGTTT
>JBDTVX010000369.1:0-5639 GCA_040007015.1 Ferruginibacter sp.
TTACTGTTAATAATGCGATCATCAGGGCCACCATACCTGCTACACCGAATATCCACCAACTGATATTTATCCGGAAGGCGAAGTCCTGTAACCATTTATGCATAAAAAACCAGGCGAAGGGAAAGGCTACTAAAGCGGCGATTAAAACCAGTTTTAAAAAATCTTTTGACAGCATTGAAACAAGGCTACCGACAGATGCCCCCAAAACTTTGCGTACACCTATTTCCTTGGTTCTTTGTTCGGCCATATAGGTAGCGAGACCAAACAGGCCAAGGCATGCGATCAGGATAGCAAGGACAGCGAATGATAAAGCAATTTTGCCAACCCTTTGTTCGCTACGATACATATTATCGAATGCATCATCCAGGAACTGGTAACTGAAAGGCATACCCGGCGCCATCATCTTCCATTTGCTTTCTATATTTTTTACAAGGCTGTTGATATCTGTAGTGGATACTTTAAATGCGGCGGACCATTTATTATATCCCATTTTAAAACAAAGCGGCCCGATGGCCTGGTGAAGCGATTCGAAATTAAAATTCTTCACCACACCAATGATCGTATAGGAAATGCTGGAAGGCAATGTATGGTCATCGAAAGTATATATCTTTTTTCCGATGGGGTCATCGTATCCAAGGATCTTCGCAGTGCTTTCATTAATGATAACAGCAGATGAATCGCCACCAAAATCGCGTGAAAAATTTCTACCTTTGACCACCTCCATTCCCAGCGTATTTAAATAATCATAGTCAATATTCCAGGTCTGCATATTAAACCCATTCTTGGGATCCATGATAGCCTGGGAGGAATACGTGTTATCGTTTCGCGAAGAATTGCTAACCGGCAGGAATCCACTAAAGGCCGCGGTTTTTACACCATTCATTTTTGCTACTTCATTTTTAAAAGCATCTACATTATTACCCAGGGCGCCCGTTCCGTTTAAGATCAATACCTGGTCTTTGCTGAACCCAAGTTCTTTTGTTTGGATAAAATTCAACTGGCGGTAAACAATGGTGACACCAATTATTAAAACAATAGAAATAAAAAATTGAAATACCACCAGCCCGCTGCGAAGGTTACTTTTTTTAAACCCGGCGTTTATTTTGCCTTTTAATACGGCAATGGGCTTAAAAGAGGAAAGAAAAAAAGCGGGATAACTACCAGCCAAACTGCCTACCACAAATGGTAATAGCAGCAGTAGCGGCAATACTTTATAATTATACAATGAGGCAAAAGACAATGATTTAGCGGATACATCGTTAAAAAAAGGAATGGCCAGCCAGGCAATCACTAATGCTATTACCAATGCAATAAAGACCATCATTGTTGACTCGGTAAGAAACTGCCAGATCAATGAACTTTTATTCGTTCCCAATACCTTGCGGATACCCACTTCTTTTGAACGGTTCGCAGAACGGGCCGTGGATAAATTCATAAAGTTGATACAGGCTATCAATAAAATAAACAGTGCAACGGCGGAAAAAATATAAACATATAGTATGTTCCCGTTTACACCCAATTCGGGAAACCTGGCCGATCTTAAATGAATATCGGTTAAAGGCATCAAACTATACTCCAGCTTGTTGCCGCTTTTTTTGAAATCGTCCATGCTGCTTATCTGCATAAATTGTTTGGCCTGCGGAAATATATATTTGTCAATTACCTGGGCGAAATTCTTTTCAAAGGCTTTGTAACCGGTTCCTTCCTTTAACAGGATATAAGTTTGAAAATTATGGCTCAGGTAATTACCGAAACCATATTTTACATTGTGCATCGAAAAAATAAAATCAAAATTGAAATGCGAATTCTGAGGTATATCTTTTATGACCGCGGTTATTTTGTAAAGGTTATTTTTACTTTCATTGGTTTCAATGGTTTTACCAGCAACATGTGTGGTACCAAAATATTTTTTCGCTGTAGATTCAGTGATTACCACGGTATTGGGCGCATTCAATGCATTTTTAGTGTCTCCTTCAAGGGCCGGTAATGTAAATACATCAAACAAGCTGGAATCTGCATTCACCACTCTATGTTCATCAATAAAATCATTGCCTTTTTTTATTAGTTTTGAGCCACTTGAATTATAAAAACGAACGAACTGCTCCACCTGGGGATAATCTTTTTTCAGTGTAGCTCCCATCGGATCGCTGCATACGGCCAGTTTTAGCTCGGTTCCGCCAAAACGGATGTCGGAATTAACACGGTAAATCCTTCCGGCCTTTTCATTGTAACGATCATAGCTTAGTTCATCGGCGACATATAAAGCGATTAGCAAAAAACTGGATAGGCCAATGGCTAAACCTGCAATGTTGATGATGGAGAATGTTTTATTCTTCAATAAATTCCGCCAGGCGATCTTTAAATAGTTTTTTATCATGGCATTTATTATATCGGGGATGAGTACTAAATACTTAGTACTTAGTATTTAGTACCGGGTATCATTCCGTTCTCAAACTCTTCACCGGGTTTGCAATAGCGGCTTTAATTGCCTGGTAGCTCACAGTAACTAAAGCGATCAACAATGCTGTCAATCCTGCGCAGGGAAATACCCACCACTGAATGGTTGTTCGGTATTGGTATTCCTGAAGCCAGTTATTCATAGCCCATAATGCTATTGGAAATGCAACAACACAAGAAATAATCACTAATTTCAGAAAGTCTTTAGATAACAATCCAGCCATCTCAGGTGTTGAGGCGCCTAACACTTTTCTAATCCCTATTTCTTTTGTTCTTCGCTGGGCAGTATAAGCGGCTAAGCCAAATAAACCGAGACATGATATGAATATAGCCAGCACAGCAAATACTCCGGCAAGTTTTTCAATGAGCGTTTCTGTTGAGAACATTTTGTTGAATTCGTCATCCAAAAAAAAGTATTCAAAAGGAAAACCGGGATTGTTGACTTTGATGATATTTTCAATTTTGGCCAGTGCAGTTCTTGTATCAATTCCAGCTGTAAGAGACATTAACATAGCTCCTGGAGCTAGATTAATGCAGCGGAGTATCGAAGGCATGCCCGATTTATACATATCATTATATACAAAATCTTTTACAATGCCTACTACAGTAAGATTGACTGATTTTCCCCAGTCAAATTCCTCCCACTGCCCGTCGTGAATAACACTTCCGATTCTTCCTGCTGTACCCATTACTTTTGCCATACTTTCATTAATAATAACACTGTTCTCATCAACTCTAGGTGTACTATAGAAATTTCTTCCACTTATTAATTTCATCTGCATTGTGGGCACATATTCAGTAGTTACATCGTTTTCATCAATTAATGTCCGGTTATCGGAGGCTTTCCCCTGCCAACTATATTTTTCAGACGACATACCAACATGCAGAGGTTGGTCCGGTGCAAGGGCAGCATTTTTTACCACCCCTGATTTTATTAATTCGTCCCTTATTGTGCTAAAATGATCTTTCAATTTTCCCTGAACCCTTGTCCATACCAGGTTATCTTTTTTAAAGCCCAGGTCCCGATGTTTTACATACTGTACCTGTTGATAAATTATAGTTGTGCAAATAATGAGAACAATAGAAGTGGTAAACTGCGCAATCACCAGGCCTTTTCGCATAAGTATGGCGCCAATACTACTTTTAATTTTTAAGCCCTTTAACACTATAATAGGATGGAATGAGGATAGATAAAAGGCGGGGTAGCTACCCGCAATCAATCCGGAGATCAAGCCAATTGCTATCAATCCACCGAGGTAATGGGGTTGAAATATATTTCCGGACAGATCTTTTTGAACAAGCAAATTGTAGGAGGGAATAACCAGGTAAAGAATAGAAACAGCCATCACAACAGCCAGGAAGGACATAATTAAAGACTCGCCAATGAACTGCCTGATAAGTTTATTTCTATTTGACCCCAAAACTTTTCGAACACCTACTTCTTTAGCACGTTGTTCAGAACGGGCAGTGGCAAGATTCATGAAATTGATGCATGCAATTAACAAGATCATTGCTGCAATGAGGGAAAATAGTTTTACATATTTTATATTTCCGCCATCCTGCTTTCCATCAGTAAAATGGTCATACAAATGCCAGTCATTCATAGAAAAAAGAAAACATTGGATTGATGATCCTTTCATTTTGGTTGAAAGGTAATTCTCCAGTTTTTTATTTACTGATGCAGGATTTACTGACGGCTCTAATTCTACTAAGGTTTCATAAGAATTGTCGGCCCAGGTTTTAGTAGCCACATTTTTATTACTAAATATTTCAAAAGGAGAAAGCCAATGAACCTGGTAGGTTGAATTTTTAGGCAGATCTTTAAAGACGCCAGTTACAATAAAAGCCCCGTCTACAGCAAAAGGGTAGTGACTATTTGCCTGTAAAAATTTACCAACCGGATCAATATTGCCAAAGAATTTTTTTGACATGGTTTCACTGATAACCACGGAGTTCATTTGGTTTAACGCTCCTGTGATGTCGCCATGTATAAACCTTATATTAAGCATTGAAAGAATGGTAGAATCTACATACACTCCGTTCTCGTTAATACTTTTATCACCCAATACAAATAATTGATTCATTTCCCAACTAAAACGGACTGTATTTTTTATACCAGGTATTTCTTTTTTTATAGAGGCTGCCACAGGAGCACGTGTAACACCAGAAGTGGAAACTTTGCCTGCATCGTTATTATGATTTTCCATTACCCGGTACAAATTATCCCTCTTCTCAAAAATGTGATTAAAGGTTAACTCGTCTTCTACCCATAAAAATATAAGGGAGGCACAAGCGATGCCTATAGCCAACCCAAAAATATTCAGGAAATTATAGGTCTTGTTTTTCCAGAGATTGCGGATAGTTGTTTTGAAAAATATATTAAACATGGCAATACTTTTTGTATCGTTTAATTAGTCTTCATAAAGTTGTACGGTTTAGCAACTTCATCCTCCGTTTTCCCACTGGAAAATTTTGTGTTTATACCAAAATATTTTCAGTAACTGTTTGCCCATCCAGCATGCGGATAATACGGTGGCTGTATCGCGCATCATGCTCACTATGCGTTACCATAATTACAGTAGTTCCCTGCTCATTTAAATCGGTTAGTAACTGCATTACTTCATTACCATTGCTGCTGTCAAGGTTTCCTGTGGGCTCATCCGCCAATATTAGTTTTGGTTTATTTACCACCGCCCTCGCTACGGCCACACGTTGCTGTTGTCCACCACTCAGTTGCTGGGGATAATGGTTGCGTCGGTGCATGATCTGCATTTTATCCAGTACTTCTTCCACTCTTTTTTTACGGTCGCCCGGCTTTACCCCCGTATAGATCAGCGGAAGCTCCACATTTTCAAACACTGTCAATTCATCGATCAGGTTAAAACTCTGAAACACGAAGCCAATATTGCGTTTGCGCAGGTCAGCCCTTTTACGTTCATTAAATTTGGCCACTTCAATCCCATTGAATACAAAGCTTCCTTCATCCTGATCGTCGAGCAAACCCAAAATGTTCAGCAATGTACTTTTGCCACAGCCCGAAGGCCCCATGATCGCTACAAACTCTCCTTCCTTTATGTCAATGGACAGGTTGTTGAGCGCTACTGTTTCTACTTCTTCCGTACGATAAATTTTTTCAAGATTTTGAATGTGTATCATTTTATTTTTTTGTTGATGATTAATTG
>JBDTVX010000370.1:0-5623 GCA_040007015.1 Ferruginibacter sp.
AACAACGTAATCATTCTTTTTACAGGAGTTGTACATGATGGCCGGTAATGCCAATAAAAGAAATATGCGTATTTTTTTCATAAAAGAATTATTTAAGGTTTACCAAATTGTTTTTCCGTTCCAGTAAGGTGTTTGTGCTATCAGCTTATTGGTAGTTAAAATCTTGCTGCTTACAGGCCAGTAATATCCCTTTTGCGCATATCTTTCGGCGGTCATAGCTGAGGGAAAGGGAAAATAATTATTGCGAACAAAATCAAAGAAGATCTGTCCTTCCCCTACCAATTCGCTGATGCGTTGCTGTAATACTTCATTTAACAAATCTGCGCCGCTGTATGCCGTTAAACCGGCGCGACTTCGAATCTCGTTTACAATGGAAATTGCCTTGCCCGGCTGGTTGTTTTTTACATAGGCTTCCGCCAGCAATAGCTTGACACCGGTAAAACGAAACACAGGAATATTTGCTTCAGCGAAATAGGAATTGTATTCGTTCCACTGGTGGGCCGGATCCACGGTGAATGATGCGAATTTCTTCATCCAGGTTACTTTGGTGCGGTCATTGGCTACCTGGCTCACATCAGAAAATGCTTCATCATAATTGGATTCCCACGCATCCCAGAAAAGATCGGCCCTTTTATCGGTGGGGTATTCCGGGTACATGAATACCTTCCTGGAAAAGGGAACAAAATTGATGTTGCTTGCCCTGTCTTTACTTACGTCACCATCCAGCGGCGTTAATTTACAGGTAATGTATTCAATACCGCCATGATCCGCCCTGTAGGTTTCACTCTGATCAAAAGACACATTCAATTCAAATACCGCTTCAGTTGACTGGCCTCTGTACATTGCCTGGATGGCTTGTGCATTGTTGTAACCGGCAAGACTGTACCGCCCACCGGCAACCAGGTTTTCCAATGCCTTTACAGCATCGCTGGTATTAGTGTCAGAAGCCTGCCCATCTCTTTTCTTCAGGAAGCCCATCCATAGATTGGCATAGCCTGTCAATGCTTCGGCACTTCCTTTATTGGCACGTATACCCCACTCTGCAGAACCAGGCGTTCCATAAGGAAGGTTGGTAACGGCAAGGGATACATCCTTCAGTACCTGTTCCATAATCTGTATATCAGTTGAACGTGGTAGATTGATGAGGATATTGTTGGCATCTATTACCTGGGTAGAACTTTCAATAGATTCAATTATCATCGGCGCATTTCCCCAGATGCAGGCAATATTATAATAGGTAAGTGCACGTAGAAAATAAGCTTCGCCAAGTATGGAAGTCTTTTTGCCATCAGCGAAAAGTTCCCCGGGCATTGCTTCAATTTTCGAGATCACCAGGTTAGCCTGTGCCACCACCTTATAAAATCCATTCCAGTCTGCATAGGATTCCAATGCGCCCCAGGATTTTTGTGTGCCACTTATATTAGAAAAATTTCCCGCCATGTAGAAGGCATCGCTTGAACCGCCATTCCATCCACGGTTGATAAGCCCGGTGGTGGCATCCCCACGGTTATACATTTGGGCATCCACCATCAAACCGCGGTACAATGAATAAGTACCCAGCAGCGCTTTTTCCGCATCTTTTTGATTTTTCCAAAACACTTCATTATATACCAGGTCTATTTGTCCCGGGGATAAAAAATCTTTTTTACATCCTGTTCCAATGGTTAGTACTATGGCCATCAGGTATATCGTTTTCTTCATCATGTCGATTGGTTTTAAAATTGAATGTTTACACCCAGTACCATGCTCCGGTTAATCGGGTAGCCTTCGCCGTTATAGTAGCCGGTTTTGGTAACCAGGCGCGGATCTGGCACGGAAGAAGCTTTCCACATATAAGCATTTCTAACCGTGGTATAAAAGTTGACCCTGCCAACGCCGAGGCGATTTGCTATCTTCTGCGCTACATTGTAGGATAGTGTTATGTTATCAACGCTCCAGTAATCACCTTTTTCAATAAACATGGAAGACTCGCGGAATGAACGGGCGCTGCCACCGTCACTGTAGCTGATATAACGCATTGGGTAATATGCCTGGTCGCCTGACTTTTGCCAGAATTTTACATCTTTTGACATGTCGTACAGGGCATTCGTGAAAAACAAGGTATTATCATCATATTGGGATAACATCTGCTGCAAAGAGGTATTAAAAATATAGTGGCCGAATGCAAAGGAACTTTGGGCCCGCAAATTAAAATTGCCGAATTTTATATTGGTTGATAAACCACCCTGGATCTTTGGCTCCGGGGATTTACCCTGGATGATCTTTTTATCATTGCCATAGTCTCCGCCATCGATCAGGTAATCTCCATTTACATCCGTAAACAGTGGCATGCCTTCAAAAATCTTACCCTGCTGGTTGATGGCCAAACCTGCATCGGCACCATAATATTTCATGGGCTCCCCCGTCATGGGATTAACAGGCAGGTCGTTCAGGTTTTGCAACGGACCAAGGTATTCGTAGGTATAATACTGAAATGCGGGGCGGCCCAATACAAATGCATAGTTATCCGCAATATAGTCGCGGCCCTCGTTACCCAGTTTAGCAATGGTGCTCGAATTCCTTGCGAGGTTTAGTGTGATGTCCCATTGAAATTTATTTGCTCTCGGAAATACATACCCGGTGATTCCCAGTTCATAACCGTTACTGATCATATCAATCAGGTTGCTGCGAATTGAATTGTATCCCGCCTGCGGCGCCAGTTGGGAAATATATACCAATCCGGAAGAATACCTTGAATAAATATCGCCCGTTACGTACAGCCGGTGATTAAAAAATTCAAGATCCAGGCCATAGTTCATTTCTGTTGATTTACTCCAGGACAGTGACCTGTTGGCGATCTTATTAAAATCGGTTACAATGGCGCCATTACCGCCATACGTATTAACATCAACCCGGTTACCATAAATATCATTAATACCTGTGCCGATATTGGTACCCGTAATAAGTGAGTTGTACTGCAGCAAAGGATCTGCCGCAATGCTACCAGATGAACCATAAGAAACCCTGATCTTTCCAAAAGTCAACACATCTTTCAATGGTTTTAATAAAGGCTCTTCAGAAAATATCCAGTAGCTTTTTACGGAAGGAAAAGTGGTCCATTTATTGTTGGCACCAAAACGGGAAGATCCATCACGGCGTAGTACCCCTTCAATTTTATAACGATCCTTGTAACCATATGAAATGTTACCAAAATAGGAAAGGAGGTTCGATTTTACGAGGTCACTGATTCCATTTACATTTTCTTTTTTAAACCCCTGCACTACCTGTATATAATCACTGGGCCCCCCTTCTGCATACAGCTTTGTTAAAGATAGCTGCTCAGTATTTACCTCGGCACCTGCAAGGCCGGTAATTTCGTGGTCACCGAATTTTTTAATATAACTGATGATGGAATGGGCGTTGAAAGTGACATTGTTGCTGGAAGAGGATTCCGCATAAGACAAGAAATTTTCCGAAGCCGTGGAAGGAACAAAATAATCTTTTTTACCAAAATTCAGAGATACAGCAGCCTGGTTATCCCAGGTAATTGCATCTGTTATTTTTAATCTTATGCCCTCGTTGATGGTTGCCAGGTATGTCTTATTATTGTTATAGGTATCCTGCAGTTTACCAGATAAAAGGCTTAATTCATTGTCTGTTTTATAATATAGCGAAGAAGGCAACTGCGTTGGACTCGTTGGGAATGAGCGTAGATTATCTGTTTGCCCACCCTTTCTATCGAGGTAGGTTAAACGAAAGGAGAGGTCATTTTGCAATCGTTTGGAAACCTGCGTGGTAAGGCTCGCATTCAGCGTGACTCTCTTAAATCCGAAACCAACCAGTACTCCTTTTTCATCATAGTATCCAAGTCCTACACGAAAAGCATTTTTTTCGTTTCCACCATCCATACTCAGGTCATATTGTTGGGTAAGACCCTTCTGGTAAAACAATTGCTGGTAATCGTAGGCGTTATTGAATGCCGGGTTGTATTTATCCGTCAAAACAGCAGGCAGCATGTATCCCTCTACTTCAAGGCCATTGCGCACATCTACCCAGGCCCTATCTCCAAACAGTCCTTTCAGGCTTTCCTTGTAAAGCCTCAGCTTTTCCTCCCGTTCCGCTTCACCAATGAATACTTTTAATTTTTTTGGTTCAAAATTTGCGCCCTGGGCAGTACTGAAATTAAAACGGGTCTTCATACTTTTACCCCGCTTGGTTTTTATAATGACTACTCCATTGGCGCCTCTTGATCCATAAATGGCAGTAGCCGCAGCATCTTTCAACACGTCAATGGACTGAATATCGTTGGGATTTAAAGTAGAAAAAAAATCATTCTGGCTTACATCAAATCCAGCCAGATCTTCCAGTGATACAGGCACACCGTCAACAATGTAAAGTGGATTGCTCAACCCGTTTACATCGCTGGCAGCGGACAGGCTCGTATTACCCCTGATAACCAGTCCGCCACCGGACCCACCCGGCAATCCACTTCGTACCACTGCCTGAACTCCAGGCGCCTTTCCTGCCAGCAGGTTAACCAGTGACGGGGCAGGAATATCATCCAGGTCTTTTATATTGATGGAAGCCACCGCACCGGTGACGTCTTTTTTGATTACGCTTTTATAACCCACTACTACTACTTCATCCATATCCTTGGAAGTGGATTGCTGTAACTGAACATTGATTACAGAACGGTTGTTGATGGATATCTCCTGAGTTAAATATCCCATTGATGAAAATACAAGCACGCCATTTGCAGGAGCAGTGATGGAATAGTTACCCGCCGAATCTGCCAATTTACCTTTGGTGGTACCTTTCAGCGTAATGGATACGCCATCCAATACATTTTGTTTACCCACATCCGTTACCCTGCCGGTGACGGTTTTTTGCTGGCAATATACCGCCGGTAATGCGGCGATTATAAAAACAACAAGAAAACTAAAAAAGGGAAATTTCTTCATAGTCAAGATAGTTTAAAGTTTACAGATATTATTGTTTGGTTCGGCGTACGCTGAAAACGAATCTACGTGCCTTAATGTAGAATAAGGCGGGCAACAGATAAAACCTTGAAATAACGTTTCCGGTATCGTTGCCGAAAAAAATGAATTTGCTGTTTGAACTCCTTTTTGAAAATGTTAACCAGTAAAAATCACCTACAGGCGTTAAAAAAGTTGGAATTTTTTTGTTAAAAACCAATCATTAAAAAAGCGATTGTTTAGTAATTCAATGATCCGTTAACGTTGCCGGCGCTTATCTCTTTTTCATAGATAACTATTTGCTTTATTCCGTTAATTTGCATTAAACAAATCATCCGGATGAGAATTATCCCACGCATTAAACCAATCCTCCCCCTGCTTTTCTTTGTTGTACTGATATTACAAACTAACCTCATAAACGCGCAGGCCAGGGAAACCGTTTTACATAAAGGTGATATCATTACAAAGTCAATAAAAGTAAAAAAGGGCACGTATAGTTTTGATGTCAGGGATTCATTATTACCCGTACTGGTCATAGAAGGAGATAATATTATTGTAGATTTTAATGGCGCCTTATTGAAAGGAGGAATGCAGGAAATGCAACCAAATACTTTTACCGGCACGGGCATCATCATCAGGAAGGGGAAAAATATCGTGCTGAAAAATGC
>JBDTVX010000371.1:0-5570 GCA_040007015.1 Ferruginibacter sp.
ACATCCTGTATATCAGGTTCCTGGTAATAGTGCGCCAGTATGATCGCGTTCTTTTGTTTTTTTAATCTTTCAATTTCCGAAAACAGGTCAATGTTAACATCGATATCAATATCTAAAAAACCGGCAGTTTCAATATTTGTTTTTGCAGTGTTAATATCTGTCATAATATGTATTAATACTTTTTTTATTTAAATAAGCTTACTACTACTAGGGGTGTTAATATGTGGAAATATTTTTTTTAAAAATGTTGTAAAATTAAAACAAACGGTTTATCCACCATCATCAACATTTAACTAACATCTGGAGTTATTATTATGTTTGCCTGTTTGTCATATTGGTAAAGGATTTAAAAAAAGATCAGTTATCTTTTACACCGCGGTTAATAAACTAACCGGTTGATAACATAATACTCATATTGAAAACTATCTATGTTAAGTCAGTACCTGATAACTTGTACTTCACCAACACCAGGGTAAAGTGAAATGAAACAATGAATAAGTTCTGCTCTAAATATCCTCTGATACAATTAAGAAATAATGACATTATTAACAGTAAACCAGCTTTATTAACAACGGCATGTTAATAGTGAAAATTATTAACCCGGTAAGCATGCAAAATTACAATATGATTTTATTAGTAAATGAAGCATTTACGGGAATTTGAACCGACATCATATTTATTTTTTTATTATAGAAAAAACACCGCATGGGTTTTCCAGGGTCTTGATATGCTTTTAAAGGCCATATTTTTTTGCAAAAGCCTGTTGCAACTCAATTTAAGCTGTTGTTTCGTGGCTTTTTTTATATAATCATAACCATTTTTACACTATTTTTGCCGTCCATTTTAATTAAAGTAGATATGCAGATAATACAGAACATTCGTGAAAAAGGCGCAGCCATTGTAATTGGCGTAATTGCACTTAGCTTAATTGGTTTTATATTGATGGATGCAAAACCCGGGAGAAATGGCGGCATTTTTGGAGGTGGCACATCTTCCAGTATAGGCAAAGTTAATGGTGAGTCAATAGAATATAATGAATTTAATGCCAAGGTAAAAGAAACGGAGGAACAATATGGAGGCCACGTAAGCGGGTCCCAGGTATATGAGGTTCGCCAATCTGTTTGGGACCGGCTGGTTGCTGAAAGGGTGCTGGAGAAGGAATTTGAAAAATTAGGTTTAACCTTTTCTCCAAAAGAGATGGCCAGTATCATGTTTAGCAACGATGCCCCCTATACATTGAAACAGGCTTTTACAGATAAAAATACCGGCCAATACGATATTGCGAAGGCCCAGGAATGGTGGCAGCAGCAGGCAAAAAAATCAAAGGGAGAACAGCGGGAGATGATTGATGCCCAGGTTGTGGAGCCTATGAAATTACAGGCGCTATATAATAAATATAACAGTATGATTGCTGCAGGGGCATATTATCCTTCCTGGATGCAGCTAAGAGATATTGCGGAAAGTAAAACATTTGCTACCATTTCTTATGTAGCTGTACCCTATAATGTCATCAGCGATAGTACCGTTAAAGTAAGTGATGAAGAAATAATGGATTATATGAATAAGCATAAAGCCATTTACAAACAGGATGGAGGAAGGTATATTTCATATGTATCTTTTAGTGCCAACCCCACAGCGCCCGATACACTTAAAACATTGGAGGCGGTTGAGGCATTAAAGGCGCCGCTTCTGGCAGATACCAATGCTGCCGCTTTTATTGCACGAAATACGAGCGCATTAAAATTTTATGATGGGTATACGCTGAAATCAAAACTGGCAATGGTGCAAAAGGATTCGATTGCCGCATTATCAATCGGTAAAGTTTTTGGTCCCTACCTTGATGGCGGAAATTTTGTGCTGGCAAAAATGATCGGTATGCGCCAGATGCCGGACAGTGTTAAAACACGTCATATCCTGATCGGTACCGTAGATCCGCAAAGCGGGCAACCGATCCTCCAGGATAGTATTGCCAAAAAAAGAATTGATAGCATAGAAACGGCTATTAAAGGCGGTGCAGATTTTAATGAAATGGTTATAAAATACAGTGATGACAAGGGAAGCAAGGAAAAAAAAGGAGAATATGACTTTGCTTCCAGTCAATTTGGTACCCTTGCAAAGGAATTTGCCGAAACAATTTTTTATGGTAATTCCGGAGATAAAAAAGTGGTTCATACAGAATTCGGATGGCATTATATCGAGGTATTGGAACAAAAACATTTTGAGCCCGCCTTTAAAGTAGCTTATCTCGCAAAACAAATTTTGGCTACGGATGAAACGGTAAATAATGCAAGTTCAAAGGCCACTAAATTATCCGGCGAAGCAAGGGATGTTAAATCTTTAGAAAATTATACCAGCAAGAACGGTATTCAAAAAATAGACGTACCGGATCTTATTAAGCCAAATGATTACAGGCTGGGCGGTTTACAGGATGCAAGGCAATTGATCAAATGGGCTTTTGGCGCAAAACAAGGGGAAGTAAGTGAACCATTTAGTATTGAAGACCAATTTGTAGTGGCAGTTGTAAATAAAATACAACCGGAAGGTTTACCAGACGCGAAAGCTGCAAGGCCAATGGTAGAGCTTACGATACGCAATTTGAAAAAAGCAGAACAGATCATAAAAAAACTAACAGTAACCCCATCTCTGGAATCTGCTGCGGCAGCCTATAAAGTGCAAATAGGAACGGCGGGTGCAGATTCGGCGCTTACCCTAAGTGCTCCGATAATCAATGGTGTTGGAAATGAGCCAAAAGTAATTGGCGCCTCATTTAATAAATCGTTTCAAACAAAAGTATCGGAACCGATAGCCGGAACGAATGGTGTATATTTAATAAAAGTAAACAGCATTGGCAACAAACCCGCTGATACCCCCGCAGCAATTGCTCAACAGGCAGATCAGCGAACTAGAGGATTGGCACAGCAACTGTCTGGCTGGTTTGAATCGTTAAAGAAAACGGCAGACATAAAAGATAACCGCAGCAATCAATTTTAATAGATCATTGTTAAAGCTTATTAGCAGCCGGAGCTTTAGTTCCGGCTGTTTGTCTTTAAAACAAATAATACAGCAGGTACTATATTATTACAACAACAGTTGCGTTATTTATAAAGCCCCCATTTACTAAAACCGGGAAACAGTAAACCCATATTATTCTTAATTTTGCAGTTATGGAAGAACTAATCATTAATAAAGTAAGCGAAAGCGCGCTTATAACATTAAACCTGGAAGAATTTTTTCCAACAGGGGAAATTGCCTTGTTTGATATGAAGGATTATTTATTTATGGGACTTATATTAAAAGAAAAGGATTTTAGAGAAGCGCTTAAGAACCTGGACCTGGCAATTTATGCCGGCAAAATGGTTGCCGTAACCTGTAGCGCGGATGCTGTGATACCTGTATGGGCCTATATGCTGGCAGCAAGCTATTTGCAGCCGGTTGCACATGAAGTGGGGTTTGGCACCGCCGAAGAATTCAAAAAGCAATTATTGTTAAAAAATATTGCGCAATTAAATGTGAGCGATTTTGCTGATAAAAGGGTGGTAATAAAAGGTTGTGGTGAACAGCCTGTTGGCGAAGCTGCTTACCTGGAAGCAACAAAATTATTAAGACCTGTTGCTAAAAGTATCATGTATGGTGAACCTTGCAGTACCGTTCCTGTTTTCAAAAAGAAATAAGCGGTTTTCGATTCAGGATATTTTTTATCTTCACTACCGTATTTCAATCCTTATTGTAAAAAACGAATGATTGATTCTGTATTAAAAGGTTTTGCCATTAGCCTGTTGCTGGTATTTTCGGTGGGGCCGATCGTATTTACCATTATCAAGCAAAGTATTATTAATGGCCGCGCCGGCGGCTTTAGTTTTATTGCCGGTGTATGGTTAAGCGATATGCTGATAATAATATTTAGTACCGCTTTTTCAACATTGGTGACGCAGTTACTACACTTTAAAAAGGCAATAGGTTTTTCAGGAAGTGTATTTTTAATCGGGCTGGGTATTTTTTATCTTTTCTTTAAAAAAATAAAAATGCGTAGCGAGGAAGCCACCATCTCGGTTTCCGCGGGTACCCATGCAAAATTGGCTGCATCCGGTTTTTTGATCAATACATTAAACCCGGCCGTTTTTGCTTTTTGGATAACCATGGCCACCACCCTTGCAATTTCTCATACTATCAAAGAACGGATCATTATTTTTGCAACCTGCATCATCGTTAATTTGGGCGCAGATATATTAAAAGTGGTGCTGGCAGGCAAACTTAGTAAAAAGCTCACGCATAAAAATTTAATCCTGATCAACCGGATTTCCGGATCGCTCCTCTTAATATTCGGTATTTTATTATTGGTGGGCATTTTTTATACGGTAACAAAAGAATAACAAATCTTTTGTTTGTTTTACCGGATCAGTATTTACTTTACCGTTTTATTTTACAGCATGAACCGAATACTACTTATTCTTTTTGTTTTAATCGGGTACCAGTCACCTGGCCAGTCATCAGACGTTCTGTTATTAAAAAAACACAATAAAACCGTCAAAAGATATTTTGCCGGAACGGATATCGATATTACCACCACCACGGGGGCATATATCAATGGCAGCATCACAAAAATAAAAAACGATTCCTTGTTCCTCGAGGTCTTTGTTATCCGGCAAACCCCCACCAATTTAGGAGTGTATGTATTGGACACGGTTACAACATATTACTATAAATATCATTACAACCAGATAAAAGCCATTGGCAAAACAGGAAAGGGATTTGATTTATCTGCAAGCGCCGCAAGCCTGATGGGAGGCGGCGCATTATTGATGGTGGCAAGCGGTGTGGTATTCCTGGCTGATAGAAATAAATTTAGTCCGCCGCTACTGATCGCTGCTGCTTCCTTAGCGGGTATCGGATATTTAATGGCAAAAACCGGCGGTAAGGGAATGATGATCGGAAAAAAATATTCTTTGGTTTATCTTGGGATCTCGGATAATAAAAAAATGTAGTAATCCTGTTTTCTTATTACACGAATTTTACCTGCCGGTCAATGGCTGTACAAGTGATACTAATTAACACGGGGCTAATTGCGATGGGTCTTTTTTTCCGGGCATAACAGTATATCTTGCATAAAAAAACAACCCGGATTATTATGCAGAAAGCCTGGCGCATTTTTAAAAAGGTTGTTATCTTCCTTTTGCTTTTTCAGCTACTTTATATTTTTTTTTGTAAATGGATAAACCCACCCATTACGATTACACAGACAGTAAGCCTGGTGCAAGGCTATGGTTTAAAAAGAGATTATATAAGCTTTGACCAGATGAGCCCCAATATTAAGCTTGCGGTGATAGCCAGCGAAGACCAGTTGTTCCCGGAACATGATGGGTTTGATATAAAAGCAATTGAGAAAGCAATTAAGTATAATGAAAAACACCCCAACAGGAGAAGGGGCGCAAGTACCATCAGCCAACAGGTGGCAAAGAATGTTTTTTTGTGGCAGGGCGGAGGTTTTATCCGTAAAGGGCTGGAAGTATATTTTACTTTTATGATTGAAAAAATATGGAGCAAAAAGCGCATATTGGAAACCTATTTAAATG
>JBDTVX010000372.1:0-5500 GCA_040007015.1 Ferruginibacter sp.
CCTTATTAAAAGCTTGCCGCTGCTGAGTTGCAAAACGTCCCTCTCCTTTGGAAAGGGGTTAGGGGTGAGGTCTTTCAATTATTTTAAAACGCATCATATCATGAAATTCTTTTTTAGTTGCGATTGGGGAACCTCCACATTCAGGTTGAGGCTGGTAGATGCAGAAAATATAAAGGTGTTATCGGAAATAAAAACCCGTCATGGCATTGCCATTGCCTTTGAAAGCTGGAAACAAACAAACCAGCAGGAAAAAACCAGGCTGGCATTTTATCAAACTTATCTTTTTGAGCAGGTAAAAAAAATTACGGTACCTTTTAATGATGCCGTTAAGGATGCACCTATTATACTTTCCGGCATG
Organism: Ferruginibacter sp.; assembly: GCA_040007015.1. GTDB lineage: Bacteria > Bacteroidota > Bacteroidia > Chitinophagales > Chitinophagaceae > Ferruginibacter. The sequence continues at coordinate 359 of JBDTVX010000372.1, forward strand.
GCGTCCTCCAGTATAGGAATGATAGAATTACCCTATAAAGAAATTCCCTTTCCGTGTAAGGGATCAGGCCTTGTAATATATATTATTCCGGCGGATGAAGATCATCGGCATAAAATGATCATGATCTCAGGCGCCCGAACTGATGTGGATGTAATAAGGGGCGAAGAAACCATGCTCGCAGGATGCAAAATATCAGAGGATGATTCGGAACAGCTTTTTATTTTTCCCGGAACTCATTCCAAACATATTATAGTAAAAAATGGCCTCGTAAAAAATATTACCACATATATGACAGGCGAGCTTTTTGATTTGCTTTCCAATAAAAGTATTTTATCCGCCTCTGTAAAAAAAGATGATCCCGAACCAACCGGCAGCAACCGTTTTTTTATTGACGGGGTGTTAAAGGGACGGGCATCAATCCTCTCAAACAGTATTTTTCATGTACGCACGAACCATCTATTTAAGAAAACAACACCCGGAGAAAACTATGATTACCTAAGCGGCTTATTGATTGGCCACGAATTGAAAGATGTATCAGCAAACAAACCGCCTTCAATTACCCTGGTTTGCAGTGAAGGGTTAAAAAAATCATATACCCAGGCTTTGAATGTTCTTGAATTAGCCAGTCAGGTGAATTACGAAAATGCGGATGAGGCTTTGATAAACGGGCAATGGATAATTACGCAGCAATTGGGGTATTTATGAAACTCAAATTTATGAATGGATATCAGTAAATTTAGCCTGGCAGAATATTATTTGGACTGGAAGCATATTATTTAGTGTGGAAGAATATTATTTTTAGCCTGGAAGAACATGCTTCAATCGGAAGAAAATTGTTAAAGCCCTGAAAGGGCGAAAATATCATAGCACAGGGCGAAACCCTGTGAAGAAGGGAGAACAAGTCATTACAAGCCCTGAAGGGGCGAAATACTTAAAAGCTATCTAAATTTTTTATTTATGCCACCAATGCCGAATATTTTAAAAAAACAATTTTTATCATGTTAATCTGGTAGCTATCGGATTGTTCATCCGTAGCAATTAAAAGTCTGCATGGTAAATACCGAAATCATTTTAAACAGCTTCTTAGAACTATTTAATTTAGTTGAAGGGTTTTTATGTAACGTCATCGATACCATTTTTTCAACTGTTGACCCGCCATGCGGCGGTGCGGCAATGCCGATGCCATGAATACTTCGGCTACGCTCAGTTCCAGAGCTGGTAAACAAAAAAAATCATTACAAAATTTAGTATATAAAATAATAAACATGAAACAAAATCTATTACTACGCGTATTGTTTGCAGCAGCAATTTTATTCGGCTGTCAAAGCAGGCAGGCCAAAACAAATGTAACCGAACAAAAAGAATCGAAATTGAAAATGGAGATCATCGACCCGGAAGCATTAACCATACTTGATAGCGCCGCAACGATAGAAGTATTGGCTGGTGGCTTTAAATGGACCGAGGGGCCACTATACATCAGTGATGGTGATTATTTTATTTTTTCTGATATCCCCGATAATAAAGTCTACAAATGGAAAGAAGGGCAGGATACCAGCACGTATTTAATACCTTCGGGAAATACCGGCGCTGTAAAAAAAATAAAAGAGCCGGGTTCCAACGGCCTTGTATTGAGCCCTGACGGGCATTTGGTTTTGTGTCAGCATGGCGACAGGCGAATAGCAAAAATGATTGCCCCGTTAAATACTCCCGGGCCCGTGTTTGTGACACTCGCGGATAAATATAAAGGCAAACGTTTGAACAGTCCGAATGATGCGGTCTATCACCCCAATGGCGATCTGTATTTTACCGATCCGCCTTATGGCCTGGGAAAAGGAATACAAGATTCAACAAAGGAATTGGATTTCCAGGGAGTGTACCGGTTGAAGCCAAATGGACAATTGGATCTGTTTACCAAAGACCTGAAGTATCCGAATGGCATTGCCCTTTCACCGGATAATAAATTTTTGTATGTATCCAGTTCCGATTCTACCAATTATTTATGGATGCAATATGAACTGGGTACAGATGGCATGGCAAAAAGCCAGCGGATATTTTATGAAGTGCATGCTTACCAGGGGAAGAACCTGGGCGCCCCTGATGGAATGAAAATAAACAAAAAAGGTTACATCTTTGCTACGGGCCCCGAAGGTGTATGGCTGTTTAATCCCGGCGGGAAATTAATCGCCAGGATATATACAGGACAGCTTACTTCCAATTGTGCGTTTTCGCCTGGTGAACTGTCATTGTACATGACCTGTGATCGTTACATTATGCGGTTAAAGTTGAAAAAATAAAGCATAGCATCATAAAATTTAATTTTATGGGTCTTTTATTTTGTGCAGAGATACTCCAGCAGTTGTATGGAAGTTTACATTTTAAATAATGAACAAAGCAAAGAACAATATTTTAATCATTTATAAACCAAAGAATATGACTCCCGATGAAAAATTTGCAGCGCTAAATCTAACCCTGCCACCTACACCCAAGCCCGTTGGGGTGTACAAGCCTTTTTTAATTGATGGCAACCATTGCTATGTTTCCGGGCATGGCACATTAAAAGAAGATGGCACTTTGATCGTTGGCCGCGTTGGCGACAATATCAGCCTCGAGAATGGTAAAGTTGCTGCACAGCAGGTCGGTCTGGCCATTCTTGCCACACTCAAACAAAACCTGGGCTCGCTTGATAAAATTAAAAGGGTTATCAAAATATTGGGCATGGTAAACTGCACAAGTGAGTTTGAAAAACATCCCTATGTTATTAATGGCTGCAGCGAGCTTTTTGCAAAGGTGTGGGGCGAAGATAACGGCATTGGTGTAAGAAGCGCTGTAGGAATGGGTTCACTGCCCGGCAATATTCCTGTTGAGATCGAAGCAATGTTTGAGTTGGTTTAATTTTATGGACCTGGCTGAGAAGCTCTGTGGCACTTCATTGGCGACGCTCCATTGAGGTTTGGTAACATGGATGATCTTTAATAACGGAACTGAAGACCTTATAATTTTACAGTTCCTTCACTAAAATAAAAATCATTTTATTTTAACTATTGGTTGAAATAGAAATGTATTTTCAACCTGGCATATTGCGCATTTTTTTTCATAAACAAAAAACATCCATGAACTGGTATGAAATAAAAAATATAGGCACCATCGATTCTCCTGCCCTGGTTATCTACAAAGAACGCGTACTCGAAAATATCCGCCTGCTTAAAGGTATAGTGAATAATGAAGTTGCCCGGCTTCGGCCGCATGTAAAAACGAATAAAATTGCGGAAGTATGTAAGATGATGATGGACGAAGGCATCACCAAATTCAAATGTGCCACCATTGCGGAAGCTGAAATGCTTGCGATGATTGGCGCACCCGATGTATTGTTATCCTATCAGCCTGTAGGGCCAAAAGCAACCCGGTTTATTCGCCTGGTGATGCAGTATCCCTCTACCCATTTTGCCTGCCTGGTGGATAATATTCATAGCGCCGAACAATTATCAGAAGTATGCAACCCGTATAATTTGTCAGCAGATGTTTTCATCGATTTGAATACCGGGATGAACCGGACAGGCATACATCCTTCAAAGGCATTGTTATTGTTTGAATCGCTGCGGTTATTTCCTGCTATTAGAGTTATCGGGCTGCATGTGTATGACGGGAATATCCGGGATACGGATGTTTTACTACGCAGGCAAAATATTGATCTTTCCTACAACAAAGTGATCATAATCGCAGAAGCCATTAAAGCCATTAGTAATACAAAATTAATTATTGTAGCCGGGGGTTCACCCACTTTCCCAATACATGCACTGCGCGAAAATACAGAGTGTAGTCCCGGTACCTTTATTTTCTGGGACTGGGGATATAAACATGCCTTTCCCGATGAGGCTTTTGATTATGCGGCATTGGTAATAACAAGGATAATTTCCATCGTTGATGAAAATACGATTACAACGGATCTTGGTCATAAATCTGTTGCTGCCGAAAACCCTTTGCCGCGCGTTCACTTTCTAAACGCGCCTGGTGCAAGTCCGGTTTCTCAAAGCGAGGAACACCTTGTAATGAAAGTCACGAATGCATCCCTGTTTAAACAAGGCGATGTTCTTTATGGAGTACCGGTACATATTTGTCCCACGGTAGCTTTATATGAAAGGGCGATGGTAATAGAAAATAATACAGCGGTAGATGAATGGAAAGTGATTGCACGGGACAGGAAGATTAGCATATAATAAAATCTTATTAGCACTAAAATTAGTTGAATCTATAAACCCTTACAATCCCCCGTTCGAAAAAATATTTCAATTCGCAGAGTCTGGCTCCCTCTCTTTTGTCGAAGATCCCGGTTTCGGGAGTGAGATTGTTCTAAAATTAAATACGATGTTTACAATTGACGCACATTTGGACCTAAGCATGAATGCAATGGAATGGAACCGCGATCTGCGCCAATCGGTGCCCGGCATAAGGGAAAGAGAAAAAGGATTGACAGACAAACCAGGCAGGTCCATGGGAACCGTTGCGTTTCCTGAATTAAGAAAAGGCCATATCGGTTTGGTGGTTGCCACGCAGATCGCGAGGTATGTTGCCCCCGGAAACCCGCTTCCTGGCTGGCATTCAGCCGAGCAGGCCTGGGCTGAAACACAGGCGCAGTTTGCCTGGTACAAAGCCATGGAGTCGTGTGGTGAGCTACTGATGATCAGAGACCTGCCAGGGCTTGAACGGCATCTTGACTCGTGGATGAAAGAAGACCCGCTGAATAAAAAAGCCATTGGTTATATATTAAGCCTGGAAGGCGCCGACTCGCTGATAAGCCCGGATCATTTATACATCGCCTGGGAATATGGTTTGCGTGCATTGGGCCCTGCGCATTACGGGCCGGGCCGTTATGCAAACGGCACTGATGCCACCGGCCATTTAAAGGATTGTGGAAAAGAGCTGCTGAAAAAAATGGACCGGTTGAATATGATACTTGATGTTACACATTTATGCGATGATGCCTTTTGGGATGCGATGGAAATTTTCACGGGAAATGTATGGGCAAGCCATAATAACTGCAGGAAACTGGTCGATCACAACCGGCAGTTTAGTGACGACATGATAAAAATATTGATCGGTAGAGGCGCGGTGATTGGCGGGGCGTTGGATGCATGGATGATGGTG
>JBDTVX010000373.1:0-5496 GCA_040007015.1 Ferruginibacter sp.
ATTATATCCGTAGATTGAATTGTCGTGCCCGCCACTGTTGTTATACGAGGCACCGTTTCCCGTATAAGTGTTATTGTATCCACCATGATTTTGAAACCCCGCATACCAACCTACAAAAGTATTGGAAGTACCGGTGCTGGTATACCCCGAGAAGCTGCCCACAAAGGTATTGTCATGCCCGCCGGCATTGCTTATTTTAGCCGGTAAAACATTAATTTTATGTGCGATTGCCCGATGCATTATGCCTGGCGTGGTACAAAGACCCGGGAAAATAATAAATTTTTATATCATGGAAAATCCTGATAAATATTTTGAAACACTTTACAAAAATTTTAATGAACGCAGGATTGACCTGGTGATTGCAAATATGGCAACCAATGTAAAATGGGCAAACGGAATGGAAGGAGGGTATGTTTACGGGCACGGGGGCGTAAGGGACTATTGGACAAGGCAATTCAAAATAGCAAGTTCAAATGTAAACCCAACAGCCATAAAAGAAGAGAATGGAGTTATTATTGTAACAGTTCACCAGGTTGTTCATGACCTGGTTGGGAATCTTTTAAGCGATGAGCTGGTGGAACATATTTTTTATACCGATAAAGACAAAATCGTTGAGTTCAATATCCGGTAAAATAGTAAACACGAAGTGGTACACACTGCGCCAGAGAGTTAGGTAAAATGAGCAACGGACTTTAACCTGCATCGAATATTTTGAGATATGTTCTGAAAATCATTATAAAAAAATTCTTCCCGTCAGTAAATAAAAAATAATTTTTAATTTGATTATCCTTATTTTTAGCAAATCAATTCTGTTCCCCCACCTAAACTACCTTTCTGCAAGAAATTAATATCGTGCTATAAAGCATACTTACAATTAAGTATTTGCATAATTAAAAGATTGCCGGAAATTTGTTTTTAAGTGTAATTATCCAATATTCTGGAGTTTCTTCCGAATTTCCCGTACCGGTAAACCAGTTTACTTTGCTGTATTGTATCCATTATTATATAATATAAATATTTCATTCACCTACCAAACCAAAATCATGAGCACTACTATTGAGCGTTATGTCATCAGGCATATTTCGGGCACAAAAGCCAACCAGGTTGAAGAATTTGATTTTAATAAACCGGAACTGGCAATTGGCCGTGCATCAGGAAGCGATATCCAGTTTGATCCGGAGCAGGAAACCATTGTTAGCCGGGAACATGGTAAAATTGTAAAGCTAAGCTCAAACCCTCCAAAATTTACCATCAACGATAATAACAGCCGCAACGGGATCTTTGTAAATAAAACAAGGGTAAAAGGAACTGTTCCGTTAGCCGTAGGGGATGAAGTGCAGCTTGGATTAAATGGACCCGTTTTCACATTCGACGTGTACCCACGCCCCCAGGACATGATGGCGGCAACACGGGTAATAGATATCCCTACAACAATAAGGCCCACTACCATCACCGATATTCAGCATACATCTGTGCCTCCTGCAGAACCGGTAAAAACGGGTCTGGGAAAACAAACGGTGGAAAGAATGCTGGTAGGCGAAAGAAAAAAATCGACCAACAAAATGGCGATGGTCATTGGAGGGCTTCTTGTGGTGCTGGTTGGCCTTGGGTTTATTTTTAAAGACAAGCTGTTTCCCAAACCCGGGGAAACTAAAATTGTAAACAATATCATACAGGATTCAACACAAAAGAATAAAAGATCGCCGGAACAGATCGCCAGGGAAAATATAGATAAAGTAGTTCAGATTGAATTTGGCTGGCAATTATTTGATGCAACTACGAGTGATGAATTGTGGCACAAATACCAGGTGTTAAAAGGTACCGATGGGCAAAGCAGGTACACGGCCCTTTACATTCAGAACAGCAATGGAGGGATAGAACCCTTTATAGATGTGAAAAAAAATATTTCAGTTGGCGCTCCCATCGGCTTCTCCGGTGCAAGCGGTTCCGGCTTTGTGGTGTCTGAAGATGGTTTTATTCTTACCAACCGTCATGTGGCTACCAACTGGAACACGAGGTATGGTTTTGCGGAGTCTGCATTTCCCGGTGTGTTGGTAAAAAATGAAGACGGCAAACTGGTGATCGTTCCAAATGTTTCGATAATGCCCCAGGATGTATTTGGCTGGGTGCCCGCAGAAGCAACGATGGTTGGCGGAGAAAGGGTAAATGAAGGATCCGTAAAGGGTCGCAATATTTATATGAATGTAATCTTTGCAAATACTTCACTTCGCAGACCCGTACAATCCGCTACGCCTTCTGATGACCATGATGTGGCCATGATAAAAGTTGAGCTGCCCGAGTCTTTATCCAAAGTAACCATGAAAGATAATTATGATAATGTAAAGCCGGGCCAGACGGTGACGGTAATGGGTTACCCGGGTGTGGCTCCCGAGCAGTACGTGGTTCGTAAATCCAATGACCCCTTCAAACCCAACAGCCAGTTCTCCACGGTGCCAACACCAACGGTTACCACAGGAAATATTGGCAGGATCATACCCGCATCATCGGATAAAAATCTTACCTACAGCGCTTTTGGCGATTCCTACCAGTTAACCATCAACGCTACCGGGGCGGGTAATAGTGGTGGGCCGATGTTTGACGATGAAGGGAACGTGATCGGCTTGTACTATGCCGGAAAATCTGATGCAAGGGGTACGCAGATATCTTTTGCAGTACCAATAAAATATGGACTGGAATTAATGGGTAGAAAAAAGGTGGCGAATTAGTTGCAGAAGAAGGTGTAAGGTTAAAGGTTTAGAGTTAGGGTTTTGCCCAACCCTCCACTTTTAACCTTAAACCTTTAACAACCTTACACCTTCAGCCTTAACCCTTACACCTTCAGCCTTAAACCAATCGCAAATGGGCTCCGTATACAACCATGTTACAGAAGTTGCCGGCTACCGCCTGGGCGAACGCATTGGTTCAGGTGGGATGGGTGAAGTATACAAGGCATATAACGCCGATTTGAACAGGTTTGCGGCCGTAAAAATATTATACCAGGCAACATTCGCAGAACGCTTCAAAAATGAAGCCTATATTCAATCTTCCATTACCCACCCGAATATTGCCCGGCTATATGAATTTACCAATTGCGGTGAAAAACATTGCATTGTGATGGAATACGTGGAAGGAGAAACACTTGATACATTATTGCACCGTAAAAGAAAACTTTCCAACGAAGAAACAGAGGATATTCTTCGCCAGATCGTTTCAGCCCTGGTATACCTGCACAAAAAAGATATCCAGCATCGCGATATTAAACCGCAAAACTTTAAAATTCAGCCCGATGGCACGGTTAAGATGCTCGACTTTGGTATCGCCAAACATAAATATTCACCGAAGTTTACGCAAATCGGCTCTATTGTAGGCACATCGGAATACCTGTCTCCCGAACAGTTTCAGCAGTTGCCGGGATTAAAATCGGATCTGTGGGCGCTTGGCGTAATGACCTATGAATTAGTTACAGGCTATTTGCCATTTGAAGATATCAACCCGGTAAGCCTGCAATCAAAGATCAGGAGGGGTAGTTTTACAGATCCGGAATTATTAACACCGGGGCTATCAGAAAAACTGTGTGGCATCATTGACAAATGCCTGAAGGTAAACCCGGCAAACCGTATCAGTGCCGAAGGCATAGCAATTGTATTAGGAAAAAAGGATACTACCACCGGTGTCAACAGAATTCCATCATTCCCGCTTTTACAAAAAAAATTGCTGGTGCCCGCTATCGCAGCAATCTCGGTGCTGCTTATTTTATTTTTTTTGATCAATCATAAAGATGACGTGAAAACTGATGATCTGCAAAATATAAATGAATTAAAAAATGATACCTCTGCCCGGGAACAAAAGGAGGAAAAGAAACGGGCGGAACTGGTGGCGGCAGGCAATAAAATTATTATAAATGCTCCCGGTATTGCCAATGCCGAACTTATCTTAACTGATGGCTCGCACCAACCTCTCCCCTATACGGTAAGAGGTAAAGAGGGTGATAAATTTCAGTTTACGATCCGTGCAGATGGCTATAAAGACAAGGATGTGCAGGTAGTTTTGACACCAAGGCGTATTTCGTATGAATTTAATCTTGACAAAAATAATCAGTGACCAATGTTCTGGAAGAAAAAAAATAAACATAACATGGAGCATGAATCAAACGGTGCAGAACCGTCTATGCAAAACAGCTTCGAAATAAAAGTAGTCATTAAAACCGACCTGGGAAATATAAGAACCAACAATGAAGATGCGGCATCTTTCCTGCGCATTGCGGATGAAGCCATCATTCGCGAAAGAGGTTATTTACTCATTGTAGCCGATGGAATGGGCGGGCATCTGGCCGGTGAGGTAGCAAGTAAAATTGCGATAGATACCATCAGTGAAGAATATTTTAAAAAAAAGAATAACGGCAGCAGGGAGAAGGTACTTGCGAAGGCATTTAGCGCGGCGAATAAAAAGATATTTGAGCTGGCTTCAGCAAATGAACAGTATCGCGGGATGGGTACTACCTGTACTGCGCTTGCCATTGCGGGTCAGACAATTTATTATGCGCATGCAGGCGACAGCCGCGCTTATCTCTATAAAAACAAATCGATCACAAGGATTACGGAAGACCATACCTATGTGCAGCAACTGGTGAATAATGGGGATATTTCCAGGGAAGAAGCGGATATTCATCCACAAAGAAATATCCTTACCAATGCCATGGGCACTAAGCCGGACCTGCGTATCGATACAGGAAAATGCGAAGCCTTATTTGAAAAAAACGACCGGGTGATGCTTTGTTCGGACGGCCTGTATGATTACCTGGATGATAATGAAATAGCTTCAGTGATGGGATACAATTCAATCACGGACGCGGCCGATTATTTTATTGCAGAGGCCAAAAGAAGGGGTGGTATGGATAATATTACGGTTATAATGGCTGAACTGGAAAATGATTCAAAAGAAATTAATTTAAAATCAACAAGAGATATATACCTGCCCAAATTAACAAGAGATGCAGATCTGCCCACTAATATCAATAATTTATGATAGGAGAACGTATACATAGCTATGAAATAAATGCCCACCTGGGGCAGGGGGGCATGGGAAATGTATTTCGGGCCACAGACAGTATGCTTGGAAGGGAAGTGGCGCTAAAAATGCTGCATCCGCAACTAACCACCGAATCCCTTTTCCTGGAAAGGTTTAAAAAGGAAGCCAGGATATTGGCACAATTGCTTCACCCGAATATCGCGGTTATTTATAATTTTATTGAACAGGGCGGTAATCATTTTATGGTGATGGAATACGTAGAAGGTACCAGCCTTGATGACCTGCTGAAAAAATACAGGGTTCTGCCTGCTGAATTTGTAGTGCCCGTTTTTATCCAGGCATTGGAAGGATTGCAGCATGCGCATAGAAAAAATATCTTTCACCGCGACATTAAGCCCGCTAATCTTATGATCACGGAAGATGGCACATTAAAGCTAATGGATTTTGGGATAGCTAAAGTTGCCGGTG
>JBDTVX010000374.1:0-5479 GCA_040007015.1 Ferruginibacter sp.
AGGCAACAATGGAAGGCTCGTTTACTACTACTTCATCGTTAAATATTATCAGTGTATTTGCAGTTCCCAAATCCATTGCAATCTCCTGAGTGAAAAAATTAAAAAGACCCATAGTTTATATAGAGAAAAATCGATTGTAAATAATTGGGCAAAGTTGAAGTAAATTATTTGAATTAACAACGGCAAATACTTTATTTCTCAATATTTTACGTTTGCCTTGACCGTTTTCTGTTTACAGTTCGTTTACCGCTTTGTGGTTACCGTATTTCATCATCGCTTAAAATTATGAACTGGAAAAAAGTGTACTATTTGCAAAAAAACAGTAAACAGAAAACGGTAAACAGAAAACCAATTAAACTACCTGAATTCAAATCCTATATCATCCCTGAAGAACATACCTTCAAAAAATATTTGTTCCATTAAATAATTGGATTGTTTTGCGGCTTCCGTAATAGTATCCCCAAAAGAGGTAATGGCCAGTACCCTCCCTCCATTTGTCAGTACATTATTTTGTTCCTTCCTGGTACCCGAATGAAAAATGATACTGCCTTCTATTTCGACACCTTCCAGCCCGTGAATTTCCTTACCGGTTTCGTGATCATTTGGATAACCGCCACTCACTGCCACAACTGTAACTGCGGCCAGGGGATTTATTTTGATCGTAATTTCATTCAACCGTTGTTGTGCCGTAGCCAACAAAATCTCTACCAGGTCATTTTCGATCCTGGGAACGATCACTTCAGTTTCGGGGTCTCCAAACCTGCAATTGTATTCAATAACAAAGGGTTCTCCATTTACATTGATCAAACCTATAAATACAACGCCTTTATATTCCAGCTTTTCAGAGATCAGGCCTTTAATAGTTGGCTCTATAACCACTTCCTTTACTTTTTGAACATACGCGTCATCCACAAATGGCACAGGGCTTACCGCTCCCATACCACCTGTATTCGGACCCGTATTTCCGATACCTATCTTTTTATAATCTTTGGCCTCCGGAAGCAACACATAATTTTTCCCGTCTGTTAATACGAACATACTTAATTCAATACCGTCTAAAAACTGCTCAATAACTACCCGCTTACCTGCTTCACCGAATTTAGCCTGCTGTATCATCAATTCAAACTCAGCCAATGCCTCAATGTGATTAGAACAAATAACTACCCCTTTACCTGCAGCAAGCCCATCTGCTTTCAGGACTATTGGTAATGAATGATTCTTTATATAAACGATACCTGCTTCAAAATTGTCCGCATTAAACTCCCGGTATGCCGCGGTAGGAATGCTGTGACGGAACATAAACGCCTTTGCATACGCCTTGCTGCCTTCCAGCCGTGAAGCCTCTTTAGACGGGCCGATAACTTGTATATGCGCAGTACGGGGATCGTCTTTGAAAAAATCATAGATACCTTTTACCAATGGTTCTTCGGGACCCACTATCACCATATCTATTTTATTAGGAAGGCAAAAGGCGGCCAGGCCATTAAAATCAGTAGTAGCAAGGGCTACATTGGTACCCACCTGTGAAGTGCCCGCATTTCCCGGGGCAATAAATAATTTTTCACATAAGGTGCTTTGCTTTAACTTCCAGGCCAGGGTATGTTCCCTGCCTCCGCCCCCGATCAAAAGAATATTCATGAATTATAGAGGTTGTATAAATGTGTAGATAGTAAAACGAAATTAAAGGTACTGCAACAGTTTACCATATTATTTTTACAAACGGCAGGGAAATTTATTACCGCATTTTAAAAATAGAAAGGGCTGCTTTCGTTTTTGTAAAAAGAAAATTGCTACTTTGAGGGATTAAAATAATTGTCACCTGCATAAAAAAATTGATATGATTGAAAATGTAAATTCCGCGAAACACCCGAGAGGGTTGTATGTATTATTTTTTACAGAAATGTGGGAGCGGTTTGGCTTTTATTTAATGATTGGGATATTGCCATTGTTTCTTCGTGCTACGGATAAGGGCGGCAGGGGTATGGACAACGCGCTGTCCATTGATGTTGTTGGTACATACGTAGCCCTGGTTTACCTGACACCATTTTTGGGTGGCCTGATGGCAGACAGGTACCTTGGCTATAGAAAATCCATTTTTTTTGGTGGTTCTTTAATGGCGCTGGGATACCTCTTACTTGGCATACCCGGAAGCAATACTTTGTTGTTTGTAAGCCTTGGCTGCGTTATTGTCGGAAATGGTTTTTTTAAACCTAATATTAGCACCCTGCTGGGAAATATTTACAATACGGATGCATTGAAACCTAAAAAAGATATTGCTTATAATATCTTTTATATGGGGGTAAATATTGGCGCGTTCATATGCAATTTTGTGGCGGCGTATTTAAGAAATAATTACAATTGGGGTTATGCCTTTATGGCTGCCGGCGTAGGCATGATCATAGGGCTTATCTGGTTTGCATTTGGACAAAAGTATATTAAACACGGGGATATTATGAACCCGGTGAAAAAAGAAGATATGCCGATGTCTAAAATTATATTGTATGTATTTGTACCAGCAATTATAGCGGGTGCAATAGGGTGGCTGATCCCGGGAAACATCATTGGATCTGATTCAAATGACGCATTTATTTTTGCCTGCGTACCAATTGTCATTTTTTATTTTAGTATCTGGGCAAGATGCGAAGGTTTTGATAAAAAGCGCATCGGCACCTTACTCACGTTATTTGGCGTTGCCATTATTTTCTGGAACATTTACAATCAAAATTCTACCGCATTAACCATCTGGGCCGAAACCTATACCCACCGCGAAACCCCGCAGGCCGCAGAAAATTTGCTAACGCCTTTCGGGTTTTTAGAAAAAGTAAATACCAAACCCCAGGAAGTACCTTTGGTTGATGCACAGTTCAGAACAAGTTTGGGTGCAGATAAAAAAGTTATTACGGGCACAGGAATCAACCCCTATTTTCAAAATCTGCCAAAAGATAAATGGCCGCCGGACGGGGAGGATTTAAAACTAATTTCCACCGAAATATATCAATCGATCAATCCTTTTTGGATTATATTACTTACACCAATTATTGTTGGACTTTTTGGATGGCTCAGGGCAAGGGGGAAAGAACCTTCTACCCCGGAAAAATTTGCATGGGGTACCATTATTGCGGGTTTGTCTTCACTGGTAATGGTAATCGCATGCCTGTCTACCAATATTTATCAAAATAAAGTTTCAACATCCTGGATATTTGCCAGTTACGGCGTATTTACAATCAGCGAATTATTTATGAGCCCTGTCGGTTTATCACTGGTATCCAAAGTAGCCCCCCGAAGATTTACCGCCTTAATGATGGGCGGATGGTTTATTACCACTTCACTGGGAGGAAAAATATCCGGGATCCTTGCAGGCTTTTGGGATCAGTTTGACAATAAAGCCGTTTTTTTTGGAATCAGCGCGGTTGCCGCGCTCATTGCCGGAATATTAATATTCCCGCTTACCAAAAGATTAGGGAAAGTGGTAGCAGAGGCAACTGCAATGAAAGAATAAAGGTAATTGGCTAATGTGCTAAATGAAAACTGTTTTAGTTTTTTGTCCTGGTACCCGTTTCATTTCTACACTACTTTTTTTTATTTATCTTTCTTAAATAAAGCTAACTCTAATGACTGAAAAAAAGATTTTCAGGCCCTTTGTTGCCCCCGAAACCAACATGAAGGAATTTACCGTAAAGGCCCTGGTAATGGGGAGCATCTTCGGCATCTTGTTCGGAGCTGCCAATGTTTACCTGGCGTTAAATGCGGGGCTTACCGTTTCTGCCTCCATACCTATCGCGGTGCTTGCAATTACACTAGGTAAGCGATTATTTAAAACAACCATTCTTGAAAATAATATTATTCAAACAACCGGCTCGGCAGGAGAAAGTATTGCATCGGGCGTGGTATTTACATTGCCCGGGTTTTTATTTTTAACAGCAAAAGACTCTGTTCAGTATTTTGATTATGTGATCATTTTAGTGTTGGCAATTTTTGGAGGGCTGCTGGGAACACTGATGATGATACCGCTTCGCCGCTCATTGATCGTAAAGGAGCATGAAACGCTTCCCTACCCCGAAGGCACCGCCTGTGCGGCTGTTTTAAAAGCGGGCGAAAAAGGTGGCGCTGTTGCCAAAACTGCATTTTACGGTTTGGGTGTTGCCTTTATTTATGCTATTTTACAAAGAGGATTTAAGATCGTTGCAGAAACATCTTCCTTTGCAACAAAGGCTACCAATAAAATTTTTCCCTCCGCAACTGTATCGGCAGATATTACACCCGAATATTTAGGCGTAGGTTATATCATCGGTTTTAGAATTGCCGGCATATTAGTAGCCGGTGGTATCTTGAGTTGGCTGGTATTTATTCCGTTATTATCTTCTTTAATACCAGACCAGGTGATTGCACTGCAACAAATAAAACTTGGTTTCATGGCAGATATCACCAAAGCAACACAACACTATGGCAACTGGGACCCTGTTACCCAAACATTTGCAGACAAAGCAGATGCCATCTACCGCGCATATATCCGCCAGATCGGTGCAGGGGCAGTAGCGGCCGGCGGAATGATCACTTTGGTAAAAACAATCCCAACCATTATCTCTTCATTTAAAGAAAGCATTGCATCGGTAAAAGATAAAACCGGCGGCGCGGTCAGCAGAACGGATAAGGACCTGAATATTAAGATTGTTTTATTTGGCAGTATTGCATTGGTTGCTCTGATAGCCGTGCTGCCCATCATCCCGGGAAATAATATTTTTAATAAGGCATTGGTGGGGATTTTAGTGATTGTTTTTGGGGCATTTTTTGTTACTGTTTCGTCCCGGATCGTGGGTCTTATCGGATCTTCCAACAACCCAATTTCCGGAATGACGATCGCAACTGTAATGATCACCTGCCTGATTTTTGTGGCCGTTGGCTGGACTGGTCAATCTTTTGAACCGATGGCACTGGTGGTGGGTGGAATGGTATGTATTGCGGCAGCCAATGCCGGCGCCACTTCACAGGATCTAAAAACGGGATACCTGGTTGGCTCTACACCAAAGTACCAGCAATTGGCGCTTTTTGTAGGGGCAATCGTTTCCTCCATTGTTATCGGGATTACTATAAAAGTTTTAGATACGCCATCTACAGCGATGGCTGCACAGGGTATTACACATGCGATCGGCAGTAAGTACAATGCACCACAGGCAACGCTGATGGCCACTTTAATAAAAGGCATCCTCTCATTTAACCTCGACTGGAATTTTGTAATAGTGGGGGCTGCATTAGCCGTTGTAATGGAATTATGCGGTGTTAAATCGCTCAATTTTGCGATTGGTGTTTACCTTCCTTTATCCACAACGATGCCCATATTTATCGGTGGCGCCATTCGCGGACTGGTGGATAAAGTAAAAGAAAAACGCAACGGGAAATTAAAAGAGGGGGAAGATGATCTGCAAACAGGAAATTTATTTGCTACCGGTTTGGTAGCAGGCGGATCACTGATGGGTGTAAT
>JBDTVX010000375.1:0-5415 GCA_040007015.1 Ferruginibacter sp.
GCGGCCGGTAAAATTTTACTTGATGCTAGTGGGGTGCCGTCAAGGGGAACATTAATACCATGGGGATCGGCTTATGCCAAATGGATAGGCGGGTGGACGAATGAATTCAGCTACAAAAATTTTCGCCTGTCATTCCTGATTGATGGAAAATTCGGTGGCAAGATATTTTCCGGAACAGATTATGAAGCATATAATTTCGGATTGCATAAAGCCACGTTGGTTAACCGCGAAGGAACATTTGGAAACAACCTGAATGCTTCTACTTATTATAGTACGCTTATTTCCAATGTTTCAAAACTGCTTGTGCAGGATGCCAGTTTTATAAAATTTCGTCAGGTAATTCTAAGTTATAATTTTCCTGATAAATTCTTTAAGAATGCTGTTAAGGGCGCTTCGTTAAGCCTTGTGGCAAGAAATCTTTTTTTTATCAAGAGAAAAACAGACAATATAGATCCTGAAGGTGATTACACTCCCGATGCGTATGGCCTGGAATTAGGCGGAGTTCCAACTTCAAGGACTTACGGTATTAACCTGAATTTAAAATTCTAACCAAGCAATGTCTATCGGGCCTCAAAAATAAATAAACGCAAAATGAAAAAAATATTCAAATACCTTGCAATCCTTTTGCCGGTAATATGGTTGTTCTCAGGCTGTACCAAAAAATTTAATGACATCAATACAAATCCTGCATCTTATAACCAGGAAAATTTTGATCCCAATTTTTTGTTGACCACTGCGCAGGTAGCCTATACAGGAAGCTATGATTTTGCCTATGATACATGGCGGGCTAACCTTATTTATTGCTCGGGCATTATACAGGGATTTTCCACTGTTCTTTCTTACTGGCAAGGCGATAAATATAAGTTGTCTGCCAGCTATGCTGCCGCCTATTGGGGCTTTAGCGGTGATGGCGCTTATTCTGAACAATTAAAACCAATTGTTGATATCATACAATCCACAACCGATAAGCCGCAATATAAAAATCTTCATGAAATAGCCAGGATCATGCGCGCATTAATTGTGGAACGGATAACGGATTTATATGGAGATGCTCCCTATTCTGAAGCTGGCCTGGGATATTATACAAAAAATTATTTTCCAAAATATGACAAGCAGCAGGATATTTATAATGATATGCTCAAGGAAGTAAGCGAAGCGGTGGCTAAACTGGATCCTGCGGCTGATAAACCTTCCGGTGACAAGATATACAAAGGCAATATTGATAAATGGAAGCTGTTTGGAAACACACTGATTTTAAGAATGGCTATGCGTTTAACAAAAGTCGATGCCGCCAACGCTAAAACGTGGGTTCAAAAAGTAGCCGGAAATACGATGGCCAGTAATAATGATAACGCTTTCATTAATGGCGATAATTCCGGGGGCATCTCTACTATAAACAGGAACAGTTTGGTGTTGACCGGGCAGGGCGGCCAGGAACCGTATTATGTAAAATGGACCAATACTTTCATTAATTTTCTTAAACGTAATAATGATCCCAGGCTAAGTAAAATTGCAGTAACACAATTGTATACAGATGAAAATTCCACTGTTCAAAATCCCGCTTTTATAACAGATACGGCCGTTCAAAAAGGAATGCCAAATGGGAAAGATTTAAGCGGTATTGCCGACCGGGATATTTCCAGTGATCCATCTTATACAACCATACCGGCCTATTCTTCACCAAATCCCGGCATGATAAAAACCAATGGCCCCACATTTATCTTAACATATGGCGAATCTGAATTGTTACTTGCCGAGGCTGCGCAAACTTTTGGAATTGCAGGAGACGCCGCGCAACACTATCACGATGGCGTGAAAGCTTCCATGACATACCTTGTTCAATATGATCCCGCAATGGCCATCAGTGATGAAGCAGCGGAAACCTATTTGACCGCTCATCCATACAATGCCGCAAATGGTTTGGAAATGATCAATACCCAGTATTGGGCGCTCACTAATACCATGCTTGATTATTATGAATCGTGGGCCAACTGGAGACGAACTGGTTATCCTGTTTTAGTGCCGGTAAATTATCCAAATAATGTAACCGGTGGACTAATTCCACGCCGTTTTCCTTATCCTTTGGCTGAATCAAATGTGAACCCGGTGAATTATAAAGCCGCTTCTGATGCGGTAACCGGAGGT
This sequence comes from Ferruginibacter sp., assembly GCA_040007015.1. Lineage (GTDB taxonomy): Bacteria > Bacteroidota > Bacteroidia > Chitinophagales > Chitinophagaceae > Ferruginibacter. The sequence continues at coordinate 2,146 of JBDTVX010000375.1, forward strand.
GATAATCTTACGGGGCGTGTATGGTGGGATAAATAAAAAGCATCGTGGTATTTAATTTTTCAGGTACATCCTGAACGTTGTTACACGGATGTAAGTTGCTATTTCATTGCTCGTTTTTATAATTTAAGAAATATGCCGAATGCTTTTTCAATGCCCCGGTTTTTACAGGCAAAGAAAAAATAATTGGTAAGGCGATTATTATTGATGGAGATATAATAAAGGAATTTGCAGATGAATAACCCATTCCCAAAAATTCAAACAGGATCGATTATACAGATGGCTTCATTGCACCCGGCTTAGTTGATCTCCAAATTTATGGAGCTGGTATTATTTGTTTTCAAATAAGCCTTCTGTAACTGGTTTAACATTGATGGCAAATCGCTTATTAGCTACCGGTACTACCAGCTTCTTTCCTGTATCGGCGGCTAATTCAATGGAAATATTTATGGAAGCAAAAAAAGTGGTTAAGGAAAATTCGCATCCCGCAGTATTGGGCTTGCATTCTGAAGGGCCATATATCAACCCGCTTCAACCTGGAGCTCATTTCTCTTAATATATCAGGCAGCCTGAGAAAAATAAAGTGGAAGAAATATTAAAAGAAGCGGATGGTAATTAAAAATGTTGACGTTTGCACCCGACAGGTGTAGTGCTAGCAATTGTCAGTTTTTGTGAGCTTAATTTGAAAGACAATAAATATAGAAACTTAAAATAAACAAATGGATAAAATTCGTTCCTTCATACAAATAAAATCGCTTATTAATTTTGGTTGGCTTTTAATGGCAATAGGTTTTTTTTGTTCATTTAAAAAAAATGATGCCACAACGGCCTGGATCAGGATTAATCAATTGGGGTATACACCAAGGGGAATAAAAGTGGCTGTATGGGCAAGCAAGAATAATGACATGCCCAAAGATTTTCAACTGGTAGCATCCGGAAATTCCCGGGTGGTATTTACTGGCCCTACCGGCAAGCCTTTTGGAAGTTACGGACCGTTCACTCAATCGTTCAGGCTCAATTTTTCATCGTATAAAAACCCGGGTACTTATTACCTGAAGTGTGGTTCAGCCATTTCACCGGAATTTAGAATTGCCTCCGATGTATATGCAGGCACTGCAGATTTCGGGCTTCGTTATATGCGTCAGCAACGCAGCGGATTTAATCCTTTTTTAAAAGATTCATGTCATACACACGATGGCTATACAATGTATGGGCCTATGCCCGATAGCACCCATCTGAATGTTTGGGGAGGATGGCACGATGCAACCGATTATCTTCAGTATGTTACCACTTCCGCAAATGCAACGTATCATTTGTTAGCGGCCTGGCGCGATTTCCCTGGCGTGTTTACAGATAAGCATCTGGCAAATGGATTAGATGGGACTAACGCCAAAGCGGATGTATTAGACGAAGCAAAATGGGGCCTTGATTGGTTAATGAAAATGCACCCGCGAAAAGACTGGATGTTTAACCAGTTGGCTGATGACCGCGACCACCATGGCTTTCGCTTGCCCACCATGGATTCGGTTGATTATGGTTTAGGTCCGGGGATGGGTCGGCCGGTTTATTTCGCAACAGGAAAGCCGCAAGGTCTGGGTAACTATAAAAATCATTCAACCGGTGTTGCCTCTGCTGCCGGTAAGTTTGCAAGCGCTTTTGCACTCGGTGCAAATTTGTATAAAAAATCGGATCCGGGTTTATCAGATATTTATAAAGAAAAATCATTATCGGCCTACCAGTTAGGACTTGATAAGCCGGGTGTATGCCAAACTGCGCCTAACAGGGAGCCTTATTATTATGAAGAAGATAATTGGGTAGACGATATGGAACTGGGAGCAGCCGCACTATATGAACTTACAAATGATCAGCATTATTTTAAACAATCATTTCGTTATAGTTCAGAAGAAAAAGTGACTCCCTGGATGGGTGAAGATACTGCCAAACATTATGAATGGTACCCCTTCCATAATTTTGGGCATTATGAACTTGCGAAGACTGCCAATGAAAAAAATAAGGCCCTGCTGATTAGTTATTATAGAGACGGGATTGACAGGGTTTGGAAGAAAGCGAAACAAAATGCTTTTTATCGCGGAGTGCCCTTTATCTGGTGCTCAAATAATTTAAATACATCTTTCGCTATTCAATGTTATTTGTACCGTCAGTTGAGTAACGACCAGCAATATGCAGCGCTTGAACAGGCCTGCTATGACTGGCTTTTTGGATGTAACCCCTGGGGAACTAGTATGGTGTATGGATTGCCCGCAAACGGTGATACTCCAACAGATCCACATTCGTCTTTATCTTATTTGTATCATTATCCTTTGGATGGTGGCCTGGTGGATGGCCCTGTTTATGGCAGCATCTATAAAAATTTGCGTGGGTTAAAATTATTGCATCCCGACCCTTACGAAGAATTTCAATCTGGTTATGTAGTGTATCATGATGATGCGGGAGATTACAGTACCAATGAACCAACGATGGACGGAACCGCTTCATTGATCTATTTAATGGCAGCCAAAGAACAGGAAGCACAAAAAAATCGTTCTGTCAAACCCAATGGAACCAGGTCGCATGGCGCAGTTATTCGTGGTGATGCCGCATCTAAAAAAATTGCGCTGGTCTTCACAGGTGACGAATTTGCCGATGGTGGAAATTACATTGCAGATGTTCTAAAGCAGCAACACATCCATGGGTCTTTTTTTCTAACTGGAAATTTTTACAGGAATCAAAAATTCAAAACGATCATTGAGAAATTAAAGACGAACGGTAACTACCTGGGTTCACATTCGGATAAACATTTATTGTATTGTGATTGGGAAAAAAGAGATAGCCTGCTGGTAACTCATCCCCAATTTAAAGAAGATCTTCAAAACGCTTTCAGTGAACTAAAGCAATGGGGCATAGATAAAAAAAACGCAGGTTATTTTTTGCCACCTTATGAATGGTATAATGATTCTATTGCTTTGTGGAGTCGCTGGATGGGTTTACAATTGGTAAATTTCTCACCCGGTACCCGAAGTAATGCCGATTATACTTACCCCGCCATGGGAAATAAATATGTGAACAGCGATAGTATATTGAGTTCCATTCTGCAGCATGAACAGCGCTCAATCAATGGACTTAACGGATTTATTTTACTTACGCATATTGGTACTGACCCGGGACGCACCGATAAATTTTATTTTCATCTAAATGATTTAATAAACAGCCTGAAAAAACGTGGTTACCAGTTTGTGAAAATAAATGAATTGCTTAATTGATATAGCAGCCTTT
>JBDTVX010000376.1:0-5400 GCA_040007015.1 Ferruginibacter sp.
CGGCCTGTTCCTACATACGCCAGTTCCTACATACACCTGGTCCTGCATTGGCCTATTCCTATGCTATAAAACCTTTAATTTAAATATTGTAAATGGATAAAAGTTTAAATAAATACATCAGTGAAACAGGGTTTTGCTCCCGTAGGGAAGCGGATAAATATATTGAAATGGGAAGGGTTACCATCAACGGCAATGTGGCCATCAAAGGCAACCGTGTATTGCCGGTAGATACGGTGGAGATAGACGGAGAGCCTGTCAAAAAGAAACACAAAACGGTATACCTTGTTTTTAATAAGCCTGTTGGAATTACTTGCACTACCGACCTGAAGGATAAACACAATATCATTTCCTTTATCAATTATAAAAGCCGGATATTCCCGGTTGGCCGCCTGGATAAGGCATCAGAGGGACTGATATTTTTAACCAATGACGGGGACATTGTCAATAAAGTATTGCGGGCCGGCAACAACCACGAAAAGGAATACGTTGTTACAACAGAAAAGCCAATCAATTCAGGGTTTGTTGAAAAGATGAGTAACGGTATCCGCATACTGGATAGGGTTACAAAAAAATGTTTTGTAAAACAGGAAGGTAAAAACCGGTTCAGGATCATTCTTACCCAGGGATTAAACAGGCAAATCCGGAGAATGTGCCTGGCACTGGGCCACACCGTTACAACCCTGAAAAGGGTAAGGATCATGAATATTACATTGGCGGATTTACCGGTTGGTAAATGGCGGTATTTTACCCCGGGAGAGATTAAAACAATGGAGACGCTTGTGTCCGCGTCCAGCAAAACCGCGGAAGGTAATTTTATTGAAAATGATGTACTTGAATAAAATCAGCAGGAGGTTCTTACACTGGTTTTAATCATTCAATAACCACAGGTTTTACCTGTGGCTATTCACATTCAACCCCTGCCGGGGTTTTATGAACTTCCATTATCGTAATTAAGGATGAAATTCGATTAAATAATGTTGAAAAAGCTTCACAATGATATCCTTACAAGGGAGCCCAGCCGTGGCGGGGACAATGCCGCAATGGAAAACAAATGCCCGCAAAAAAACTCTACCCCATCCTTTGTTTCATTACTTCGTACAAAATGATGCCGGTGGCAACTGAAACATTTAATGAATCAAAGTCACCGGTCATGGGTATTTGAAACTGCTCGTCGCATATTTTCATTAATGCGGGATAAACGCCCTGCTCTTCACCGCCCATCACCAAGGCGCAAGGCTCCTTTAGCTCCAGTTCAAATAGCTTTTTGGTGGCAGTCATTTCACTGGCAAAAACCCTGATACCGTTCAGGTGCAGTTCATCCACGGTTTTCATTAAACTGTTTACCCTGCACACCGGTATCTTTTCCAGTGCGCCTGCTGAAGTTAATATAGCATCTTCATTGAGGGCCCCTACCCCTTTGTCGGGAATGATGATGGCATTCACACCAAAGCAAAAGGCGCTTCTTGCGATTGCCCCGATGTTCCGGATATCTGTTATTCCGTCCAATATTAAAAACAAAGGCGATTCTCCTTTATCAACGATGAATGAAATGGTATCCTGCAGGTCGTGATACTGAATTTTACTGATCACCGCCACCACACCCTCATGGTTACTGATGTTGAAGCCGTTCAGCTTTTCCACCGGCACTTTATTGATCGGAACCTGCAATTGTTCAGCCAGTTTCCTTATCTCATCAATTACTTCGCCGTGTATGGTAGTTTGCATGTAGATACGCTCCAGGTGCTTGCCGGATTGCATCGCTTCAATGATGGCCCTGCGGCCAATGATCAATGTATTTTTCTTTGGGCGGTGTTGTTGCTGCCTGAAATTTTTCACAATTCAAAATTAAGCGTAATTCAAACGAATAGCCTTTCTAAAATTCTGCGCCATTCCTTTTTGATCGCCACGAATGCACGAATGGCAAAATAAAATTTAGACGGCTTCTAATAAAAAACCATAAGCTCTTCAAACTTATGGTCTTCTGAAACCCCTCCTTTGGAGGGCTTGGGGAGGCTTTTTTATTTCAACCCAAATACTTTTTTTACATCTTTAACCGCGTCCAGCTTTTCCCAGGTAAATAATTCTACTTTTTTTGTAATCGCCTTACCATAAGGGGAAGTAAATACTTTTTCCACCACTTCATTTTTGCGGCCCATATGTCCGTAAGCCGCTGTTTCGCTATAGATCGGGTTACGTAATTTTAACCGATGTTCTATAAAGTAAGGGCGCATATCAAAGCACTTCATACCCATTACTTTTTTAGCGATCTCACCGTCTGTTAAATTCACTTTGGCGGTGCCGTAAGTCACCACATTGATACTGGTTGGTTGCGCCACACCAATTGCATAGCTAACCTGTACCAGTATTTCTTCGCACAAACCCGCAGCCACCAGGTTTTTAGCAATATGACGTGTTGCATAGGCTGCACTCCGGTCTACCTTGCTTGGATCTTTACCGCTGAATGCCCCACCTCCATGTGCGCCTTTGCCGCCATAAGTATCTACAATGATCTTGCGCCCGGTTAATCCTGTATCGCCGTGCGGGCCGCCAATTACAAATTTACCCGTTGGGTTTATGTGATATTTTATCTTGTTATTAAATAAATGCGCGTATTTGGGATATTTAGCCACCACCCTTGGTATCAGCACATTGATGACATCTTTTTTGATCTTGGCGAGCATGGTTTCTTCTTTGGCAAAATCATCATGCTGTGTAGAAACTACGATGGCGTCAATACGAACGGGGCGGTTGCTATCATCATATTCCAGGGTAACCTGGCTCTTTGCATCGGGGCGCAGGTATTTGATTTCTTTATTTTCCCTGCGAATGGCAGCTAATTCAATTAAAAGAAAATGTGCAAGATCCAGTGCAAGGGGCATATAATTTTCTGTTTCATTTGTCGCGTAACCAAACATCATCCCCTGGTCGCCCGCACCCTGCTCTTCTTTTTTCTTTTTATCTACCCCCTGGTTAATATCGGCAGACTGTTCGTGAATGGCGGAAAGGATGCCGCATGAATTTGCTTCAAACATATATTCACTTTTAGTGTAACCGATCTTACGGATCACACCACGGGCAATCTCCTGTACATCCAGGTATGCCTTACTTTTTACTTCACCGGCAAGAACTACCTGCCCGGTTGTTACCAATGTTTCACAGGCGACTTTACTATTGACGTCAAACGCCAGGAAATTATCAATTAAGGCGTCACTGATCTGATCGGCCACTTTATCCGGGTGTCCTTCACTTACGGACTCTGAGGTAAACAAATAAGGCATATGTTTTTTTAAATTTTGAGTTGCAAAGATAGGGTTACCGGTGTAAACAACAAAGCCCTCGTTTTTACAGGAGGCTTTATCAAATTTTTACATCCTAAATTTTGGAATATATAATATGAAGACGTACCCGGTATTTGGACTTTGTTCCGTTATCAATCTTTACTCTTCCAAAAGCAAGATTATTTTTGTATTGAAGATTAAGTCCATAATAATTTAACTTAGTTGGCGCATATACCCGGAATTTATAATTAGTGCCGCCCCTGGTTACCAGGTTCTGTATATACCGCGTAAGATTAAATGTGTAATAAGACCTGGTGCCGGATGCATCAATGAGGGTTCTTAAATATCCTCCATAGTACACATTATCAATTCCTGACGCAGGGAAGAAAGCGGCTGAATTATCCGGGTCATAAAAATCATTCGGGCTCAGGTCGTAATATACCGGCTTGTATTGATTTGCACTACTGGTATCAAGAAGGTCGAGGTATAAATAGGCCGGCGCTGTTAATACATCATCGCCGGGGCTACCGGGCAACTGATCCAGGATTATTTCTGCACGATGTATGATCCTGTTGGATAATCCTGCTAAGCCGGGTATATTTAATCGGATGGCAGAGCCCGGCGTTGATTGAATATACAATGAAGTATCCTCAGGATGGGTTGGAAATTCGGAGGAACTGGTATCCCTTTTAATATAATTTGCACTGGCCGACCTGGTTAATGCGGTAGAAATCCCCACCGATAAGGGAAAGGCCGTAAATGAGGTATCCAATATATTGGCATTGGCAGACACATAGTGTACCTCCAGCCTTGTGTTTGCGGCGGTCAGGCTAATATAAAACAACCCATTGGCATCATTGTTTCCCTCTGACACAATGGCGAATCCTTTGAGCTTTTCGTTGAAAAGGGAATCATTATAAAAAAAATGGTTAGGCTTATCAAGTGCAGAATCCCCGCTGATAAGAGCAGCCAAAAATGTATTACTCAGTTTAATACGTATCTGGCCTGTGACGGAATCTTTTAAGCTTGTGTTTAAAAATGTATAATTTTTAAGATCAGGTTCAGAAACAGTTGCTTCACCCAAAAAATTACCGAGGTATGGCCTGTCTGGTTGAAAATTGAACAAGTGGGCAAAGGAATCTATAAAATTGCCGGTATTTTCGTCAAGCTGGTAAACTTTAAGATGCTGAGGTTTGGTGGTATCGCCATAAAACCCCGTATAGGAGAGACAAAGAAAAACAGAATCAAAATGTGTTTTGGCATTCAGCGCGGGGTTGATAGTATCACTTGCATTCCCAAAATAAAATGGAAAAAATGCGGGCTTTAACTGTACAAAAATATCGGCTTTTGTTTTGCCAAAAATGGGGTCGTTATTAATGTTGCCCAACACATGGATATCTGAAACGCCAGCCCTGCTTGTATCAATGATCTTTTCCCTTACTGCATCAATAGAAAGAGTAGTGTCGAATGTATATACATTATCAATTGTAATCAGGTCTTCACCAAGAACGGTGCTATCAATTTTGGTACAACCCCAGTAAAACAATGAAACACAAGCCAGTCCGGCCATTAAACGTAAAGATTTTCTTTGCACAAAAACGGAATTTAAGAAATGTGGGTTGGTATTTATATACTATTTGGCAAGGTCGGCATATAATTGTAAATAGTCTGTTAAATCACTTTCGGTGTTAAAGGGTAAGGTTTTTTTACCTTTTATTTTACTGAATTCATCAACCAGTTTTTTATCTACATTGTCCGATCCGAAAGTAATGGCATCCGCATAGGCAGCGCCTCCCCTGAACATAGCCGTATTATTAATATCCTTAAAAAAATCCAGCTCTTTTTTGGTAACATGATCATTGATTGTTACAAGTTTAAGAAAATCGGCCCCCAGCTTTTCCTTGAAAGTATTTTCGCCAATTGTAAATATCACTTTACAATTACTGAATACCGGTTCTTTTTTATACGCAGTTTTAATAAACATAGGTATCAGGCCCGTCATCCAGCCGCTGCAATGAATAACGTCTGGAGGCCATCCAAATTTTTTGACGGTTTCCAAAGCGCCTTTACAAAACAGCGCCGTTCTTAAGCCATTGTCATCATACCATTTTTCATTTTCATC
>JBDTVX010000377.1:0-5398 GCA_040007015.1 Ferruginibacter sp.
GGCAACATCAACTGCACTTGCCACTAACTTAACGGGCATTTACCTCGGTTCTTCGATTACTTCCTCCTTGCCGCAGGTAAACGGTAATACTATCCAGAATATAAGTCATTTAAGTACATTGTCTTCCGGGACGTTCAATGGAATTAATGGTCAGAATGGCTATATAGAATCTTACCAGAACAATACAATCAGGAATATTTATGCCGCTGCAAATTCAGGCGCCGGCTCATTGATATATACAGGTATCCAAACCAGTACCAGTCTTGGTCCGAATACCATCATCGCCAATAATATCATCGACAATATCAATTATCAATCTTCGGGCAGCGCTGCACAGCTCAGGGGAATGCAGATCAGCGGAGGGGCACCTAAAGTAACTACTATCAGCGGAAACAGTATTTCAAATCTTACCGCACTTTCGCAAAAAACCAGTATCCCCGACACGGATGATCCAGCCTCATTTGCTATTCTTGGAATATGGTTTTCAACCGGCGGCACTTCATCCCTAATTACCAATAATAATTTTTATAACTTCTCTTCTTCCACAACTGCTGCTATAAACACAGTTGTTGCCGGCCTGGGGATTGTTTCGCCCGGAGGTGGTAATATTTATAGAAACAGGATGAGTGGCTTTTCCAATAGTGCAACAGGATCAGCCATTGTACCGGGTATCATCGGAATAAAGGCATTTAACGGGGCATTTAATGTATACAATAATTCAATAAAGTTTAGCAATGCTTCTTTCACCAACGGCGTCACCATGTATGGCATCGTACAAAATTCGCCAGGAACAAACTGGACCTATTTTCATAATTCCGTTTCTATCAGCGGTAGCACCCCTGCCGGCAATGCTGCCCGTACCGCTGCATTTATACGCACTACGGAAGGCGGCCTGGTGTTGAAAAATAATGTATTCATTAATACCCGTACCGGCACAGGCGCACATTATGCGATCAGCAATGCAGTTGCATCCCCTTCGGCTACGTGGTCATCATCTTCCAACTATAATGATTTATACAGCAGTAATGCAAATACAATAGCCGAATGGGGAACTGGTGTAACCAATACATTCGCACAGTTCCAATCCAATTCGGCCGGTGAAGCTAATTCTGTTAACCGTGCCGTTAGTTTTATAACATCTCCTTATGACCTGCAACCTGATGCCAATCTAACATGCGCGTTGAGTAACGCGGGAACGCCCATCACAACACCAGTTGTTATTAATACCGACCTTAACAGCGTTGCCCGCAGTGCCACAGTCCCCGACCTTGGTGCCTATGAATACACCTATGTTGCGCGTTTGGATACCGCTTCAAATGATGGCGCAAAATGTGTTGGCCAAAATAGTACTTTGGGTGTAATCACGGGAAATGCAGTTGCTCCTTATAGTTATAGCTGGACCGGCCCGAATTCATTTGTATCCACCAGCCAAAACCCGGTTCTCAGTAGCGTTACTGCCCTGATGGCAGGAACATATACCGTTACGGCGACAGATGCAAATGGTTGCTCCGTAAACGCTCAAACCATACTTACAATAAACGCCTTACCGGCAGGAACGTTAAGCAGCAACCCGGGAAATACGGTCACAACAGGCAGCCCGGTACTCTTTACCGCTACCGATGGCTCATCTTATAATTTTAAGATCAACGGCAACAGTGTGCAAAACAATGCTACCGCAACTTATACTACCAGCAGCTTAAAGACCGGGGATATTATAACAGTTACTGTTGGTAATTCAAATGGCTGTATTACTACTTATACGGGCATCACGATGAGCGTATGGGGCATAATGGTAAATGGAAAATATTATATTAAATGGAATGCGCCTAAAATAAAAAAGTGGAATGGGGTTAAAAAGGTAAACTGATCATTTTTCAAAAAGGGTCCCGCATTGCAGGATACTTTCCGGTTAGCTGGCTACCGGGTAAAATAACATCACTTTAAAATTGCGCATACGCCTTTAAGTTATGAGGTGGTCCCTTTTTAAGAGCCGGTATTTTATAAAAAGATGCGGTGCCTTAAAATCATCTTCTCTTCATTACGGCAACGGGTATACGCAACAATATATGCTGTTCTGATTCTGTATGGAATATCCGTACAGGTAATGATCGCCGGCCGCATGATGGCTTATTAAAGTAGTGGCAGCTTATGATATGCTACAGGAAAGCCATCCCAGGAATGAGACGGCGTTCTTTACTGCTTAACCTTATACTTAAAAAATTATCCTTCTTCTGTCAATCATGCTTCCTGTGCCAAAGGCCTTTTTGTTAACAGTACTGCCCGGTTGCTGTTACTCCTTCTTCCTTTGCGTATTTCTTTTAAATTTGCCTTCTGTTCATCACTTAAAATTCGCTGCAAATTATATGCTGCAGCCTTTCTGATGGCTTTCAATTTTTCGTGTTTTTGATCTTCCGTCTGTGAAGCATCATTCACTATTTCATCTCTTTTGGATTTGTTGTCCTGCCGCATTTCTTTTAGCTTCAGCTTTTGTTCCTTTGTTAAATTCAATTCTTTTAAAACCTTTCGCGCACTCGTTTTTTTAGCAATATCTTGTTTGCCGTCCCTTTTATCATTTACGGTATTATTTGTGTCATTGATACCCAAGGATTTTCTTTGCACCTGTGAAAAAGCGCCGGATAAAATAAAAATAAATGTTAACAGCATCCATATTTTTTTCATGATTTTTTTTATTATCACAAATAGATAATAAATGAGGTAAAAAGTTTAATGGAATATAAAATAAAGCTGTCTTACAATGAATACGATGAGTTTTCTTACCATTCAATGGCCCTTAATAATGTAAAGACATTTACGGGGAAAAATATAAAAGAATAACCGCCTCTTTGATTATAAAGCTTTGATGAGTGGTAGAATATTTTCTGCCGGAACTAAATATATTTGCATTTTAACAAGGAAAAATTTATGTAAATATAAAAGCATACGAATATAATAGTTCATGGGTTTTTCGTCAATCAGGGTTTTTAAATTTTGTAAATCCTGCCCGTTAAAAGAATATAATTTTTGTATTTAAATAATGTTAAATGATTGATTTGTATAAATTCCACACTGGCCGGCAAGCCCTCCACGTTCTCATTATAAAATTGTTCAAAATCGTTTTTATCCAATTATGAAATGTTAAAAAATCGTAAAAAGGATCATGCAATAATGAAATATTTATTTCAAAAAAAAAATTAGTATCAGTAAATACTATTAACTTTGCAACAGTTTAATACGCAACTATTGATATATGGACTGTAAAGAAATGCCGGATACATTGGGGTTTATGATTGTTCATACAGGTAAATTACTGTTAAAAACAATTAATGGGACATTTTCTGCGCTCACAAAAGAAATTACCTTTGAGCAAATGGGCGTATTATATTATATCTCACGCAGCAATAATAAGGAAATGATTCAGCAGGATATTGCTGAGGTGATGGATAAAACAAAATCGGCCATATTAAGATCTATTGACATATTAGAAGAAAAAGGATTTGTAAAGCGTTTACCGGTACCAGGGGACAGAAGGAAAAATGTTATCGAGCTTACAGGCAGTGGTAAGGCAGTGATCGAAAAAATGCATGAAAATTTTATGGAACGCGATCAAATTTTAAAACAGGGAATTGATCAGAAAGATCTGGAAACCTGCATGTTCGTATTATCAAAAATCCAAAAAAAATGCAAGTAGCTGACTCAGCCAATTATTTTTAAAAAAATTATGGTTTACCACCAAATTTTACCTATTTTTCAATAGGCATAAGCTTAAGGAACACTTTAAAACAAAGCGATGAGTAACAAAACACTGATTAACAAGGTAATGGCTTTCAAAGCAGTTGATAAATTGAAAGCTGCCGATATTTATCCTTTTTTCCGCCCGCTTCAATCGGACCAGGATACAGAGGTAATTATCGAAGGCAAACGCGTTTTGATGTTTGGGTCGAACAGTTATCTCGGCCTCACCAATCACCCGAGTGTAAAAGAGGCTGCAAAAAGAGCCATAGACAAGTATGGCAGTGGTTGTGCAGGTTCGAGATTTTTAAACGGCACGCTTGATTTGCATTTGGAACTGGAGGAAGCGCTGGCCCAGTTTGTAGGTAAGGAATCCGCATTGGTATTCAGTACCGGTTACCAGGTAAACCTGGGGGTGATCTCCGCCCTTGGCGGAAGAAATGATTTTTTATTTTCTGATGAATTGAATCATGCATGTATTATTGACGGCGCCCGCCTGTCATTTTCAAAATTGTATAAATACGGGCACGCCGATATGGCGCATCTTGAAAAATTATTAGCCAGTGTCCCCATGGAGGCGTTTAAGATAATTGCTACCGATGGTATTTTCAGCATGGAAGGCGATATCACTAAATTGAATGAAATAACAACGCTTGCAAAAAAATACAATGCCACTGTTTTTGTTGATGACGCGCACTCGCTTGGCGTACTGGGCCCTCAGGGACAAGGCACCGCGGCACATTTCAACATTACCCATAAAGTAGATTTGATAATGGGTACATTCAGTAAGTCACTTGCGTCCATTGGTGGATTTATTGCAGCAGATAAACCCGTAATAGAATATTTAAAACATCATGCCCGTTCACTGATGTTCAGTGCAAGCATATCGCCCGCAGCTACTGCTGCCGCATTGGCCGCCCTAACAGTTCTAAAGGAAGAACCCCAAAGGATAGAAAAACTTTGGAGCAATACCCATTATGCGCTGGATGCTTTTGCGAAAGCAGGATTTGATATTGGAATGACGGAATCGCCCATTATCCCGATTTTTGTGAGGGATAATGAAAAAACTTTTTTGATGGCGAAAATGCTGATGGATGAAGGCATTTTTGTAAACCCGGTGGTATCGCCTGCTGTAAACAGCGACTCTTCCATGATTCGTTTTTCATTGATGGCAACCCACTCGTTCAAACAAATTGATTATGCAGTTGAAAAAATAAAAAAAGTTTCTTTCAAATTAAAAGTACCGCAATTAAATAAGGAGAGAGCATGATCACAATAAAGATGGTGGTGACGAAAGCGGAATTGGCAGCTTTTATTGATTTCCCGCATAAATTATTTGAAGGAGATAAAAATTATGTGCCAGAATTGTTTATTGCTCAAAGGGACGTGTTAACACCCGGTAAGCATCCGTTTCACAACCATTCCACGATCCAGCCCTTTTTGGCATACCGGGATGGTGAAATACGCGGAAGAATAGCAGCCATCCTTAATAATAACCACAATTCCTTTAGTAACAGGACGGATGGTTTCTTTGGGTTCTTTGATTTATATAATGATGCGGACGTTGCGGAAAAATTAATAACCGAAACTAAAAATTGGTTGGCCGGCAAAGGGCTAAACACGATCATTGGCCCGGTAAATCCAACCACCAATGATCCCTGCGGTTTAT